>JBPOFV010000028.1:0-11836 GCA_051252335.1 Marinicella sp.
CTTAATGGAAATAAAAATTGAACTCAAAATTCAAGTTGATGTTCCAGAAGTTGAGAGTTGGAAAAAATAACAGTTTAAATTGAATTCACAAATATGTGATTTACTCAAAAAATTGAACAGTTTTTTTAATCCATCTCTCTAAGTTGTATTTTAATCGGTTGTAACCCTTACCAAATGTATTACTGTACCAATCAAGTCAGCAACTGCGGTGTTTAACAGGCTCTATTAAACACAAATGGCACTGGTGGTAAAGGTCAAATTTTCAATGCCCAAAGCATAAACATAATGCTTGGTGTTGTTTCATTTCATTGCGAATTGTCCTTAAGTTCGCTGCACGTCGTTTTATGGTACTTTTAATTACTTGAGTGTACTCATTTCAATACAAATTAAGGTTAATGACTGCTTCCTTTTAATTAACTTACTTTCGCAATTAAATATTAATAGCAACAGTAATATTCAATGATTGCCATATTCTTAAAATTTATTTAAATAATTAAAAAAAATCACAATTATTTCGATAGCTGTATTAGCTAAAGGTAAAAAATAAAGACTAGGTTTTAAATTCAATTGTTGATTTGACCTATAAGCCGTTAAGCGAATTAAATTTAGAAAGGAGAAAATAATGCCATTTCGTCTGAAAAAATTAGAATTGTCTATCGCATTAGCGTTGTCTATTGGAGCACAAAAATCCTATTCCCAAATAGAACCAGTGTTGAATCTAAGTTCATTAGACGGTACCAATGGCTTTGTGATCAATGGTCCAGGCATATCTAATCTCTTAGGGAGATCATTGAGTGTCGCTGGTGATGTCAATGGTGATGGCATTGATGACTTGGTCATCGGTGCTGACGGTGCTGATCCTAATGGTAGTTCATCTGGCAGTGCCTTTGTGGTGTTTGGTAGTGATTCGGGTTTACCTCATCCACTGAATTTATCCGATATCAATGGTTCCAATGGCTTTGTTATCAATGGTATAAACACAGGTGATCACTTAGGAAGTTCAGTGAGTGCTGCAGGCGATGTCAATGACGATGGTATTGATGATATGATTTTGGGCGCATGGGGAGTAGATTTCAATGGTGACTCTATTGGCAGCTCTTATGTGGTGTTTGGTAACAGTACTGGATTTCCTCATCCACTGAATTTATCTGAAGTAGATGGCACGAATGGCTTTGTTATCATTGGTGTGAATGCCGAAGATCATTCAGGGTGGTCAGCCAGCTCAGCTGGTGACATCAATGGCGATGGTATTGATGATGTGATTATTGGGGCTTGGGGAGCAGGTCCTGATGGTGTTATTTGGGCAGGCAGTTCATATGTGGTATTTGGTGACTCTGAAATTTCCAATCCTTTTAATTTATCAACCCTCAACGGCCATAATGGCTTTGTGATTAATGGAGTGAATACAAGTGACTTTTCAGGACTTTCAGTGAGTGCTGCTGGTGATATCAATGGCGATGGTATTGATGATGTGATTGTGGGGGCATATGGAGCAAATTCTTTTTCTGGCAGTTCTTATGTGGTGTTTGGTAGTGATTCTGGTATTCCCAACCCTTTGAATTTATCCGATATCGATGGCCTCAATGGTTTTGTCATCAATGGTGCGAATTCAAGTGACTGGTCTGGATATTCAGTGAGTGCTGCTGGTGACGTTAATAATGATGGCATTGATGATGTGATCGTGGGGGCATTTGGAGTAGATCCGAATGGCCTTTCTCGTGCTGGCAGTTCTTATGTGGTATTTGGCAGTGATTCAGGCTTATCTCACCCACTGAATTTATCCGATATCAATGGCACCAATGGCTTTGTGCTTAATGGCGTGAATGCATCTGATGATTCAGGAAGATCAGTGAGTGCCGCAGGTGATGTCAATGGTGATGGCATTGATGATGTGATAATTGGTGCAGGTAGATCTAATCCGAACGGTCTATCTCTTGCAGGCAGCTCTTATGTGGTGTTTGGAAGTAAGTCAGGATTGCCTCATGCGCTGGAATTATCCGATCTCAATGGCACCAATGGCTTTGTGATCAATGGCGCGAATACAGAAGATCGTTCTGGGGTTTCAGTCAGCGCAGCTGGTGATGTCAATGGCGATGGTGTCGATGATGTGATCATTGGAGCGCCCGGAGCAGATCCTAATGGTATTTCTTCTGCTGGTAGTTCATATGTGGTGTTTGGTGATGATACTATTTTTAAAGATGGTCTTGAGTGATGAAAACAATGCCAATATGCTATATACGACCCATGGTCTTTGGATTTACCAATGATGGAATCAAAAGGACTTTGTGATTACCCTTTTTGATATGGCTTGAATACACATTATTTAGGATCGCAGAGAGCTTGTTTGTAAAAATTCAATCTCCATCTAAATAATCATATTGTTGCAAACTTCATTTTGAATTGTTTAAAATAAACTCAATGCTTATGATGAACAAGAGACCTGCCATTTTCATTTTTTGTGGTTTTTTCTGTGGGTGTAGCACCCAAGTTTATAACTTTAAAAAGGACGACTCAATGGCGAAATTTTCATCGGCTATGTTTTTGGGTCAACCCAAGTTAGAAGTGTTGCGAATTACCAGATTATATGGATATGCGTCTTCAAATCATTTTTTAGATTCTGAAACAGGTCTGCCTGGCGTTAAATTTCCTTTTTATTTAGAACCTGGCAAGTATCTTTTCGAAGTCCGTTGTACTAATTTCAATACAAACACCGTGGTGTATTTTTACGAATGGCCAGAGGTTAGAGTTGATGTGGTTGAAAATGGTGAATACATAATTGATTGTGATATTGATTACTGTACAGTTGAGCTGATGGTAACGGACATTGTGGATTGACAACCCAGATGCACTGGTGTTGCAGTTTATTGCTCATGAACCACAAAATTATAAGTAAAATCACTGCGTTTCTTCTAATTGCTTTTTCCAGTAGAATAATTGCCTGATCTACCACAGATTAATGCATTTTTGATGCATGTTAGGGAGATGTTTTTTATAATGTATAACATTCTTTATAGTCTCAGAGGTGCTTTATGGCGCATAATTTTCAGTTCCGAATGATATTTTGGGTAGGGCTGTTAGTTGCAACTTCTCTGCATGCTGAAGAATTGCCAGCAGGTAAAGGGCGAGAAATGGTGCAAGCCATGTGTTCAGGTTGCCATGGTGTGAATCGCATCACCCAAGGATTGGGATACAGTAAAGCCCATTGGTTGGCATTGATGGACACAATGATTGACCTCAGCGCTGATAAAACACAACAAACGCTCATAGCGGATTATTTGGCATTGAATTTCCCGCCAAACACGCTACGAGCTCCAACTTTGGTCGAGGGTGATAGCAAGATCACATTTAAAGAATGGGTGGTTCCTACGCTGGGTCAACGATCTAGAGACCCGGTAGAAGCACCTGATGGATCAATTTGGTGGGCCGGCCAATGGGGTAATTTGGTCGGTAGGATCGATCCTGAAACTGGAATCATGCAGGAATATGCCTTACCGAAAAGTGCCATGCCACATTCAGTGACTCCAGATAGAGCCGGTCACATCTGGTATACAGGCAATAAAAATGGCTCCGTGGGTCGATTGGATCCCAACACTGGTGACATCAGAGTTTACCCCATGCCAGATGCTGCTCGTGATCCTCATACAGGAGTCTTTGACGAACAAGGTGTGTTTTGGTTTACCCTACAACAATCCAATCGCATTGGTCGATTAGAACCTGATTCTGGAGATATACAATTAAAAACATTGCCAACACCAGGCTCTAGACCCTATGGCATCAAAGTCGCTGAATCGGGAGACTTGTGGGTGGCCTGTAACGGCAGCAATTGTCTGATTAAGGTGGATGCCAAAACCATGGACCTGCAAGAAATAAAACTGCCACATGAAGACACCAAAGTCAGGCGGCTCGACATCGCTGCTGATGGCAAGATTTGGTATGTGAATTCCGCTCGTGGACGGTTGGGCAGTTATAACCCAGCAACCGGAGCCATTCGTGAGTGGCCGTCACCCAGTGGCCCAAGCTCACACCCGTATGCGATTGAAGAACTTGATGGTGTAGTTTGGTATAACGAATCGGGGATGCGACCTGATGCGCTGGTACGTTTTGATCCTGTTTCCGAAAAATTTCAAAGTTGGGCGATTCCTTCAGGTGAGTTTTATGCCGGAATCTTAAGACATATGCGACCAACGCAAGACGGTGATTTATTGATTCATCAAAGTGCCACCAACCGCATCATCAAAGTTGTTATTGAAGACTGATATTGGCTTGAGCATTCAATTTAATGCAAGACTACTGAGGCCAGTCATGGCGGCAGATGAATTGCCCTGGTCATTTGTGATTTTACCTATGAAAGTAAGTCAACAGTTGCCCATTCGTGTATCCAAACAGTAAGTATGAACAGCTAAACAGGATTGATTTGCAAGCAGGCAAATTCAGCGCTTACAATATTCATTGATGATTTTATTGTGGTTAGGAAATAAATCAAGCAAGGTGTTTTTTTCAGCCAATTCAAAATCTGCAAATTCAAAGCCAGGTGCTACAGTGCAACCCACTAAGGCAAAACCACCGGGTTCAGCAACACTGGCCGCAAACCAATCGCCGGCTTCAACCCAATGTTGAAAAGCTTGACCTTGGTCCATATCACTTCCTAATAACAGTGTTTGGTATTCACCGCTGGATTTGATTACGTGGATAGTCAGAGCTGAGCCTTGATAGAAATGCCATAATTCATCTTGCTTGATGCGATGAAAGGCAGAGAAATTGGGCGCATCTAGTAGATAATAAATGGCAGTAGAGTAACAGTGATCTTGTGAAAATCTGGCAGGTAAGTTGACAGCTGGAATGGTTTCTTTACAGCGGTAAGTTTCTTTGAAATAACCGCCTTCAGGATGCGGTTCCAATTCAAGCTGCTGAATCCAATACTGTACAGTTTTCATGACAGTTGTTCTAGACTCCATCTTGGGTAGGCTTTAATCAAGTTGTCTTGCTGGGTTTCTTTTTGGGTGAATCTCATGGCACCCGCAAATGCAATCATGGCACCGTTGTCTGAACAATATTTCATAGAAGGGAAATAAGATTTAAACCGGTGTTTCTGACCCATTTTTTCTAATGTTTCGCGCAATGACAAGTTGGCGCTGACGCCGCCAGAAATGACCAATTCATTGTGACCAGTTTGTTTGATCGCTCGCAGGCATTTTTTGGTTAAGGTATCCACCACAGCCAGTTGAAAACAGGCCGCAATATCGGCTTTGAGTTGCTGGGCTTCATCCTTATCTTTACAAAGTGCATGTTCTTGTTCCCAAGTCACACGGGTGTGAGTTTTTAGGCCAGAAAAGCTGAATTCAAGTCCAGGTCGATTCATCATTGGTCGAGGAAATTTAAAACGAGTGTCATCACCTTGTGCTGCCAGTTCTGCAATATAACGACCACCTGGATAAGGTAAACCCAATAATTTCGCCGTTTTATCAAAGGCTTCGCCAGCGGCATCATCTAATGTATCACCCAGAATCTTATAGTCGCCTAGTTTTTGAACATCGACCAATAAAGTGTGTCCACCTGAAACCAGTAAACATAAAAAGGGAAATTTTGGCTTATCTTGTTCAAGCAAAGGGGCCAATAAATGACCTTCCATATGGTGAACCTCAATGGCCGGTAAGTCCAAAGCCCAGGCCAATGATTTACCCACACAAGCGCCGACTAATAAGGCGCCAACCAATCCAGGGCCTGCCGTATAGGCCACTGCATCGAGGTCGTTGAGATTTAACTTGGCTTCTTCGCAAGCCTGTTGAATTAAAGGTACAATTTTTCTGACATGATCACGCGATGCCAACTCAGGCACCACACCTCCATATTGAGCATGCAATTCTATCTGGCTGTAGAGTTGATCTGCAACCAAGCCATGTTGGGTATCGTAAATGGCAATCCCAGTTTCATCACAAGAGGATTCAATACCCAGTATTTTCACGATTCATTCCAATATGTGACCACCTCAGCCAGATCTGGTCTTTGGCGATCCAATGGTTTTTCATCACAACTGCCGATGTACAGATAACCGGCGATGAATTCAGATTCTCTTAATCCAATGGCTTGTAAGGCTTCTCGGTCTAAACAAGACCAACCGGTCACCCATTGGCTGACATAGCCTAATGCTGCTGCAGCAATGTTGATGTTTTGGCAGACTGCGCCGGCGGATAGAATTTGTTCTACCCTGGGTGTTCTGTGTTCGAGCGGTGAAGCAACCACGGCGATTACCAGTGGTGCGCGCATAAAACAATCTTTTTCAATTTCAACTTGAATGCCCATAATTTCTTCTTTTCGGGCTTTTACAACTGCAAGTTTTTCACCATATACACGCCGCGCATCTCCTTGTAACACCAACAAACGCCAAGGTTCAAGTTTGCGGTGATCTGGTACTCGAGTAGCGATGCTCAATAGCGTTTCAAGTTCTTCGGCATTGGGACCAGGTTCAACCATGTTTTTGATCAATACTGAACGGCGGTTGAGCATGAATTCAGTGACATTGTTATTTTGTGGGCTCATTGGGGTTTTGCACAATCTAAATTATGTGGCCTATTATAGTGTATTGTAGTGATACACAGATACCCCGTTAGAAAAGAATGGTGTGAGAAAACCCCATCTTGGGTTAAAATAAACAGATGAATTATTTGTTATTGGCCCTCTTCTTATATTGGATAGTGGCGGTGATTTACTACGCCAACAAACGACCCTCTTACAGCCATTTTAAGCATACCATCAGTGAATTGGGTGAGTCTGGTTCAATACATGAAAAACTAGTGGGTTTCAGAGTTTTTGCACCCATCGGTTTGGCTTTTTTACTGCTGGCTTATTTAGTTTATGCAAAACACCAGTCAGCGGCAGTACTTTCCTTTGCTATGGGCATGAGTTATTTTTTGAGTGCATTTTTTCCTTGTGATCCAGGTACACCTGTTAGTGGAAGTTGGAAAAACACCATCCATAATTTGGTTGGGGGGATTGCTTATGTAGCCATGGGTTATCAGTTAAAGGAATTGATTGATCAACAGCTGGGTTGGTATGTAGAACTGGCTTTCATCGCGTTGGCAGTGTTTTTATTTAACTTTATCATTGGTTGGCCAAAGCAAATTGTTGGTTTGACTCAGCGGGTGGCCGAATCGGCAGTATTTATGTGTATTTTTATGCTTTTGAATGATGGTACATTCAATTTTATATAGATAATCAGGAAGACTATAATGGAAAAAAATTGGTGCCAATGTGAATGTGGCCATACAGCATTTGAAGTGAAAGGGAAACCCAGCTTAAGGATGATTTGTCATTGCACCATTTGTCAAAAATTCAATGGCGCGCCACATGCTGATATTTTGGTATACAAAACAAAACAAGTCAAAATGCCTGCTGAAGACATTGTTATTTTTACTACGTACAAGCGTCCGCCCAATGTCCAACGTGGCAAATGTGCCAAGTGTCAACAAGCAGCCATTGAAGTGTTCGACATGCCGCTGTTTCCAAAATTAACCATGGTACCTGTCAGCATGTTGCCAGATCAGGCTATTTTGCCTGAGCCAGCAGCACACATGTTTTATGAGAAGCGAGTGGCTGATGCGCAAGATGATATTGCTAAACGGCATGGATTTATCGCCAGTCAACTGACATTTTTTAAACGTCTGTGGTTTGGTTAAAATAACCTCAATTATCTTTACTACAGTTCCGTTAACATCCAGTTTTTGCGTGTCTTCCTATTAATATGGTGATTTTTAAATAGGATGATTGAAATGAACACTGCTTTTCAAATAGTTGCCATTGATGCAGCTGAACTGACGCCATACTTAACAATGGATGAAACTGATTTAAGGGAACATCATGCAAAGTGGGTCACTGCAGACGCCAAGCCTGGATACCCATGCCGGGTTTCTTTGCAGGATGCGCAAATAGGTGAAAAAGTGTTGTTGGTTCCTTATAGCCATCATGATGTGGCATCACCTTATCGTGCAGCTGGACCTGTATTCATTCGGGCCCAAGCTAAGCATGTTGTACTGAGTGCAAATCAAGTGCCAGACATGTTACTGCATCGTACAATGTCACTCAGAGCATATGATATTTTAGGCATGATGCAAGCTGCCGAAATTGTTTCAGGTGACCAGCTGAAGCCAGCTTTAAATAAGTTATTTCAGCAGCCAACAATTGAGTATATTCATATTCACAATGCAGGAGCTGGATGCTTCAATTGTAAAGTGGTAAGAGCACAAGAATAAGTGAGGCTGATTCAAGCCAATCAGTATTCAGTTTTATCTGTTTTTTCTGCCCAAGCTTTGAACACTTCAAGTGCTTCGGTTTGAGCCACTTGTTGAAAAGGGATTTTTCTCTGGTTGATGGGTGTTTCAATTTCATCATAGATAAACTGGTCATCAAATGCGATGTCTGCAGCATCTTGCTTATTACAGCCATAATAAACCTTTTTCGGGCGCGCCCAATAAATGGCACCCAAGCACATGGGGCAGGGTTCGCATGAGGTGTAAATGACACAATCATCCAATTGAAAAGTTCCCAGCTTTTCGCAAGCTGCCCTGATTGCAGTGACTTCTGCATGGGCTGTTGGGTCATTGCTTGAAGTCACTTTATTCCAACCTTCTGCGATGATTGTATCATTTAGTACAACCACAGCACCAAAAGGTCCTCCAGCACCACTTTCCATACCTGATCGAGCCAATTCTATGGCTCGTGCCATGTAAGTATGATGTTTTTTTATGTTTAGTTCATTCTCCATTGCTTCATCTTAAATTGAAGTGACAGAATTTCAACCATTAAATCTGATCATTAATTTGTATATATTAACTTATGCTACAATCGTTGTACTTAAGCAGGGGTTAGCAATGAAAAAATCAAATCGAAGAACTTTTTTAAAGACCAGTGTGATGGGCGGAGCCATTGTGGTGGCACACCCTTCTGGGGCTTTACAGCCTACCCCTGAAGATGTAAAAGGTCCTTTCTATCCGTTGACAGCTCAACAAGACCAAGATTTTGATTTAACTCAAGTTGAAGGAAAGTCTGAAGCTGCCTTAGGTGATGTGGTGTTTATTCATGGTCGTGTATTAGATACCGAAGGTAATCCAATAAAAGGGGCTACTGTTGATATTTGGCAGGCCAATGCAGCAGGTAGATACAACCATCCTCATGATGAAAACCAGGCCCCATTGGATCCAAATTTTCAAGGCTGGGCCATAGTTCAAAGTGGAACAGAAGGTGAGTTTAAATTTAAAACCGTCGTGCCAGGTGCTTACCCAGCTGAGGTCGATTGGCTGCGACCGCCCCATATCCATTTCAAGGTTTCAAAACTTGGTTATGTTGAGATCATCACTCAAATGTATTTTCCACAGCATGAATTGAATGACATTGATCGGTTGTTGCAAAGTAAAACACCAGCAGAACAGGCAATGATGATTGCCAAAAGAAATCCGAATCATAAGGCTACCTTAGATTATCAGCTTGTTTTACAAAAGTTGTGAGAATTGATTTCTCTCTGACACTTAACAAACTATTCTAGGCTAAATGATCAAAACCTCATTGCTTATCATTCTATTTATGCAGTTACTGGCCTGTGCAAATAATAAAAGTAACAACAACTGCAATGACAAAAATGCTTGCCATGATCAAATAAATCAAAATTTTGCAGAACAGCACAAAGCGCATTTTACTGCAGCCATGCAGTTCACTTTGGCAGCAATGACTGAGCAAAAAACGCAAGGCATTGATGATCCAGATAAAATAAAAGCCATGGAAATATTGGCCATGACAGATGCTGCCAAAAGTTATGCATTCACCCAAATTTATAAGGTATCAGCCAATCATTGTGACCCAGGTGTTGAACAGTTATTAACAACGTATAAAGACGTTGCATCTCAGATCATTTCATTGGGTGAATATTATTATCATCATGGAATTGATGCCAAGATAGGTGAGCAAGATTTCAGCAAATCAGGTGAAGAATTGACTGCTGGTCTTACTCAAATGACTGATCAACTTGATCAAGAACATACTGCGGCCAACAAACGACAAAAAGAGGCAAAGTGTCAGGCGGCAAAACAAGCGCTGCAATCATTGGCTTATTTATATGGCAATATGCCTTAATGCATGAACCCAAAACTTAGGATGTTTAATTGAAACGATTCCATTTGATTGTTATTTTTTGTTTGATCCATTTGACTGCTTGTACACAGCAGCAGGTGGCTCGATCTGCCATTGAGGATATGCTTGATGACATTGAAATAGCGGTTAATGCCCATGATTCTCAACGATTGTTGAGACACTTTTTAGCAAATGCACATATAGTAATTAAAGCCACTCCAGAGTTAGGGGGAGATTTTGAAATAGGGGTTAAAGAATATGGGTTATTATTGGAATTAAGTTGGTCTTTACCCGCTGACTATTTCTACGAAGTCAAAGACCTGAATATAGAATATGATGCCGAAAATGATCGAGCAACAGTAAAAAGTAAGGTGTATGAGAAAATCGCCGTGCAAGATCAAGTGGTTTTATCCACAGTTACAGATCAAACTTTAGAAGTGATTTTTATGGACGGCATGCCCTTGATTGAAAATTATACGGGTTTGGTTTTAACCCATGATTGATGTTTTTTCATCATGCCGTCCATTCAATAGCAGTGTGTCCAAACTAATCATTCAAAACCATGTGTAAAGACCTCGTCAGATGGGCTACCTGAAGTTGATTGAAGCTCAAATACAAATCGACCCAAACGCACTGCATTGGGAAATGGATCAGTTGTTATTAAACTTATGGGCTCACGGGGTAAAGTGTTTCCAGCTGGATTATTAAAAGAATCACCATCTTGTGTACCTGCGTCGTATGGGAACAATTCGATCGTTAACTCATCAACCCAAAGGCCTGCAGATTTTAAGCGCACGTCATGAACCCCTACGAACCAGTCAGGACTCGGAGCAATCATACTTACCATACTAAACAAAGGATGCGAATCACTGATGTCGAAAAAGATGTCTCTGCTGTCTTGGGCTAAGGCACCTATGCCGAGATTTGAAGTTTCAGCGAAACCTTGGTTGATGATTGATTCAATTTCAGACAAGATGATGGATGTGCCACCTGATTCAGCCATTTGCTCCATGCCATCTGTAGAAATGCCGCCGACATCCCAGATAAACCCCTGGCTGGTATGCGTACTACCAACTTGTGGAGAAAAATGCGCGCCACCTGGGTAGTCAATGGGATGTGATGATGGTGACCATTCAGCGATAAAAGTCATTTTATATCTGGCTGCATATTCATATCGTTCCTGTACATCATCGATATCACGATAGGCCAAATAGGATGCTGATTCAATGGCTGCAGCTTGAATCATGGCAACGCTCGGATCAGATAGGAATGAGGTATTTAATGCATAGACTGTCATGCGGTAATTACCCGGTGTTGGTGATGGTGGGCAAGGGCCGCCATAGCCCATGATACCGAAATCGGTCAAACCTTCTGTGCCTACTTCGTTGGGATTGTTCTCTGGAATGTGAGAAACTGAAGGATCAATGTTGTATAACTTCCAATGTAAAAAATCAAAATTTTCATCAATAAATACCACCGCGAATGATTGCGTTCCGCTCGGTATCTCATCCCAAATTAATTGTGGAGAAACATTGTCGCCACTACAGTTAAAGCCACTGTTAAATGTATGATCATCCGGAATAATGGACTCTTCTGGGTAACTTGGGATGTTCAGTGTTAAAGCTGAACTCAAGGAAGTTGTAAAGATCAAAATTAAACACAATAGCTGTTTGCTGTTCATGGAGCGTTTCCTGTTGGTATGGATTCAAATGTATTGAGT
>JBPOFV010000029.1:0-11787 GCA_051252335.1 Marinicella sp.
TTTTTGGGGTTGTTTGTGGGCTGGTCCGCACATAACTTTGTTCAAAGTGTTGTATTTAAATGTTCATATCAAAGAGCACAGATGCCTTGTTACAAATGATTTCTATGTGATTAGAAGCTCATTATCAAGGATGGATCAAAGGATATCTATACATCGGGCAGCTGAATTAAATAAAACAGTTGCCTGATCTTCTCAGTTTTCCCTCAAATCACCACTTAATCAGCAAAAATCAGGAAAAGATCAACAAGAACGCAGGGTTTGATCAGTCAAATATATTGATGGAAGCTTAGAATTTAAGCTTTAATTATTGATGAATATACGAGGTTATTATGAAGTTTATTGCTGTGTTGTTTTTGTTATTAACGCCTTTTTCTATAGTAAAGGCAGCTGATGGATTTGTGACTACTTGGGAAATTACCAATCCCAATAGTACTACCGTTACCATTGGTGCATTAGGCCCACCGTTTTCTGCATTTTATGCATATAGGGTTGATTGGGAAGATGATGGGGTTATCGACACGCCCATATTAACTGGCGAGATCACCCATGATTATCAGGCTGTAGGAGAGTACACTATCAGGATCATTGGCTCATATCCGGGGTTAAACATACCTTATTCAGATCGGAAAAAAATCATTGAGGTCAATCAATGGGGCAATGGTAGGTGGAGAACCATGAATAACGCATTTCATGGGACTGACAATCTTTCGATTTTGGCCACAGATGCGCCTGATCTTTCATTAGTTACTGATATGAGCAACATGTTCAATGGATCAGGAATAGGTGCAGTTGATTTGAGCTCATGGGATACTTCAAATGTTACCAATATGAGCAATATGTTTATTAATACACTTGCAGCCAATCCAGATGTGAGTACTTGGAATACATCTGCAGTGACCAATATGAGCAATATGTTTGCTAATACACTTGCAGCCAATCCAGATGTGAGTACTTGGAATACATCTGCAGTGACCAATATGGGCAATATGTTTGCTAATACACAGGTAGCCAATCCAGATGTCAGTGGTTGGGTTACATCTAGTGTGTTAAATATGGCTTCAATGTTTAGTAGTGCCGAAGTTGCCAGGCCTGTAACTACCCATGTGCCGGATTCGGGAATATGGGATACTTCAAAAGTTACTCAAATGGACTTTATGTTTAATGCGGCTTTGATGGCAGATCCTGATGTTGCAGACTGGGATGTCTCTAATGTAACTAGGATGAATCAAATGTTTATGGATACAAGAAACGCCAATCCAGATGTGAGCATTTGGAATACTTCTTCATTAATTTATACAAATTCTATGTTTGGTAATGCACAAGCAGCCTTTCCTGATGTTAGTGATTGGAACACCTCTTCTCTAGAGCAAGCAGTGTCAATGTTTGGATATTCACCGGCAGATCCTGATGTTTCAGGCTGGGATGTTCGCAATCTTAAAAATGCATGGAAAATGTTTTCTAATGCAATAATGGCACAGCCTGATCTATCAGCATGGGTGATTCCTAATTTGGATGATATGGAGCAAATGTTAGAGGGAGTGACTTTGCCCACGGCTTTGTATGATCAGATATTAATTAACTTTGCCAACCAAATCACTAGTAGCGATGTACGTTTTCATGCTGGGGACTCCCACTATTGTATAGGTGCAAATGCCAAAAGCATAATGGAAGGACGAGGTTGGATTTTCACCGATGCCGGGATAGAATGTCAACCTAATAGCCCAGTGATCACCTCACCAGCCTTTGGTGCCACCATCAATGATAATAGGCCGGTTATTACAGGCACCAGTGATCTATTTACAATTGTAACAGTATCAGGACCATTGGGCCAATCATCGTGTTCCGCTTCAGTCAGTTCAACAGGCATCTGGTCATGTCAGCTTAATTCACCTCTGGCTGATGGTATCAATGTGCTCAGCGCAGTGGCTCAAGATACAGCCAACAATGATTCGCCTGTCACAACTCACAACATTAACGTCCAAACTGGCCAAGCCTATGAGTTGAATGTTACCGCACCTTCGGAATTGTTAACCTCAGAGGCCGGTGATACAGATAGTTTCAGTGTTTCATTGTCTTTGGCTCCAACCGATGATGTCAGTTTTAATGTCACCAGCGATGATACAGGTGAGGGAGTGCCTTCAGTATCAAGTGTAACCTTCACCCCCTCCAATTGGAATACGGCACAAACCATCGTGGTCACAGGTGTTGATGATGCGGTTATTGATGGTGATCAAAGTTACCAAATTATTCTATCGACATTAATTTCAAATGATGCAGGTTATGCAGGTATTAACCCCGATGATTTATCGGCGGTTAATATAGATGATGATGTGGATAGGGATTTATCAGCGACAATCAGTAACTGTATTTCTGGAGTCAATCCAGGTCAGGTCATCCAGTATGAATTGCGCTTACAAAACTTAGGTACTGAAGACATCGTTGGTGCAACAGTAACCTCAGAT
This sequence comes from Marinicella sp., assembly GCA_051252335.1. Taxonomy (GTDB): domain Bacteria; phylum Pseudomonadota; class Gammaproteobacteria; order Xanthomonadales; family Marinicellaceae; genus Marinicella. Next base: position 2,463 of record JBPOFV010000029.1, read on the forward strand.
TTTACTGCAGGTTTATCTACACCTTCATGGTTATGTGAGGCCTTTGATGGAGCCAGTTGTGGAGATGAAGGTGGTTCAACTGATTTGGTTCAGCCTGTTGATTTACCGGTAGCCTCATCCATTGTTTATACTTTCTTTACTTCCGTTGTTGGTGCTGAATTGGATTTTGTAGAACCCAGTGCATATATACAAATGCCCTCAGGTCAATCAGATGGTAATTTAGATAACAATACGGCCATAGATAGTGATCTGATTTATTCATACTTGTTTAAAGCCTCCTTTGAATGCACCTCACCATCAACACCACAACAAAGCACAGATGCCTTGTTACAAATGATTTCTATGTGATTAGAAGCTCATTATCAAGGATGGATCAAAGGATATCTATACATCGGGCAGCTGAATTAAATAAAACAGTTGCCTGATCTTCTCAGTTTTCCCTCAAATCACCACTTAATCAGCAAAAATCAGGAAAAGATCAACAAGAGCGCAGGGTTTGATCAGTCAAATATATTGATGGAAGCTTAGAATTTAAGCTTCAATTAATACAAAAAATATACGAGGTACTGTTTTGAAGATTAAAAATATGAACATTAAAGAAATTAAACAAATTAATAAATTTGGAATGGCAATTACATTGCTGTTGTTTATGCAAGTTGTTGTAGCTAATCCCGAAGATTATTTTGTGACAACTTGGGACACAAATGCAGGAAGTGTTGGGCCAGATGATGACCAAAAGATCACAATCCAAACTTCACCGTCATTTAGTTATGACTATGATGTAGATTGGGATAATGATGGAATTTTTGAAAGTACAGGTAATACAGGGGATTCATCGCATGAGTATCCCACACCTGGTATTTATACGGTTAACATACGTGGACAGTTTCCAACTATTAAGTTGCGGAATTTTACGCCATCGGTTCAACAATTGATTTCTATAGATCAATGGGGAAACAATGTATGGGAATCATTTGAGTCATCATTTGCTCACGCACCATATTTGGAAGTAAATGCCACAGATATACCCAACACTTCTTTTGTAACAAACATGAGTCACATGTTCGAAAATACTAGATTAGCTAATCCATTGACAACACATTGGGATACATCCAGGGTTGTGAATTTCGAATCTATGTTCGCAAGGGCACAGATGGCTGATCCAGATGTTACTCACTGGGATGTTTCAGCAGCAATTTCAATGGACTCAATGTTTAGGGATTCGCACGTCGCCAACCCAAATGTAAGAGATTGGAAAGTGTCAAATGTAAGAACCATGAGCAATATGTTTAGAGGAGCAAAAAAAGCGGCTCCTGAAGTTGCCATTTGGGACGTTTCAAGTGTTAATGACATGACTTCAATGTTTGCATATACTGAAGTTGCCAATCCTGATGTCAGTGGTTGGGATATGTCTTCGGTACTTACTGTTAAAAATATGTTTATGGAATCTGAGGTTGCTAACCCTGATGTAAGTACTTGGAAAACGGAGAATATAAGAATCATGGATGGTTTATTTCGAGATACTACAATTGCCGACCCTGATGTCAGTAATTGGGATACATCAAAGGTAACGTCAATGAATGGTATGTTTTTAAGTGCCCAAGTTGCTAATCCTGATGTAAGTAATTGGGATACATCTAAAGTATCAGATTTTTCATATATGTTTGCAAATACCATAACTGCTAATCCTGACGTGAGTGGTTTTAAGTTGGACTCAGCAATAAACTTAACAGCTATGTTCTTCAGTGCAGGTGCGGCTCAACCTGATGTAAGTAATTGGGATACATCGAATGTTACAGGTATGGCCAGTTTGTTTGCTAAGGCATCAAGAGCCAACCCAAATGTAAGTAATTGGGATACATCTAAAGTAGAAGATATGAGCGGGATGTTTTCGCAAACACGAATAGCGACTCCAGATGTCGGTGATTGGGATACATCAAATGTCATTAATATGAGAGAAATGTTCTCATTTACTGGCACTACTGCTAAACCCAACATGACAAAATGGAATGTTTCAAAAGTAGAAGATATGAGTGGGATGTTTAGTTTTGCATCTTTACCTACAGCGCTATACGATGCGATATTAGTAAATTTTTCATCTCAGTTTTTAAGGACGGCAGTTTCATTTGATGCTGGGGATTCTAATTTTTGTACCTCAGAGTTATTCAGAAGTGCAATTATAACTAATTTCACTTGGGCAATAGATGACGCTGGGAATGACTGTAGTTTTCAAAACCCTGTTATAGCACCAGACTTACTTTCAGTTTCAGACACTGGTGTCTCATCTTATGATAATGTTACAGCTGATAACACACCGACATTTTATATTTTATGTTCAGCGGCTGGAAATACAATTACAGTAAGATTGGATACTGGCGAAATTGTTGCTGCTCAAAGCTGTGCAAGTGCTGGTTTTCAAAATATCACGACGGCCATTAACATGCCTGATGGGATACATTTGATTACTTATACAGAATCAAACAATTCTCAACAAACTGATTCATCACCAGCATTGTTATTAACTATTGATACTGTGGCTCCTGAGAACCCTATTATCACATCCCCACAAAACGGTGATACCACAAACACGCCTATTATAGATGTAATTGGAACGGCTGAAGGTGGTGTTGCAGTTAATGTAATTGTTGATGGTGGCCAGCAATGCGCTGCATCAGCTACAGACAATGGTGGTTGGACATGTATGTTAAATTCAGAACTGGCATTTGGAACTAATTTGATTTCTGCAAGTGCAACTGATTTGGCTGGAAATCAATCAGGTGTTTCAATTGTGAGCATCAATTATGTTCAGGACTACGCTTTTGTTATCATTGCTGAACCAGAGTTGATAACAACTGAAATGGGTGGAACAGATGTGTTTTTCATTTCTCTTTCCGCTGAACCTACAGAGGATATTGATGTGATCATTTTTTCAAGTAATACAGATGAGGGCGTGGTTTTAGATAATAATGTTTCGTTTAATAGCTCAAACTGGAATCAACCGGTCACAATTACAGTTAAGGGTGTGGATGATTTAAATTATGATTTAGATCAGCCTTATCAGGTGCGAATTGAAAGCGAAGAACAAGGCTTAATTCCATCAATATCATTGGCAGCAATAAATATCGATGATGATGAGAACCCTGACTTGTCACTAACCATCACTAATTGTGTAAATGGACTGAAACCAGATCAAGATGTTTTGTATTATATAAATGTTAAAAACATTGGTAACAAAGACATTGATGGTGCATTGGTGACTACTGACTTACTTAATAGTAATATACAAGAACCTGTTGTTTGGCTTTGTGAATCACAAGGAGGCGCTGTTTGTGATGCTTCAATTCAGGGCGGTGATCTTAACCAATTAGTGCAATTACCAGTTGGTGCTGAATTGAACTATACCTTCAGCTCTATAGTAATAGGTGAGCTCTATGATTTTGTTGATGTAACGGCAACAGTGATAATGCCCCCTGAAGAAACTGATGTGAATTTGGACAATAACTTAGGTGCTGACAGTGATTTAATATATTCATTTATCAAGAAAAGTGGTTTTGAGTGTTCTGCTCCTGGTACTATTAATTCAACAAATAATCAGTTGGAAAATATCCTCAACTCACAATAGTATAGTATTTAAGAAATGATGATAACTAACAGGTGATTGAGATTATTGTTCTTTTTCACCTGTTTAGTTTTTCACGAAAAATCCCTCTGCATACAATGTCAAAAAAGTAAAGATGATGCTGTAAAGGCATATCCAATTCTTTGTTCACACGAGTTGTGTTATTTATTTACTGCTTAGAATTTTTGATGAATGATGAGCGTAAAAAATTACATTACAAAAAACATTCAGAAATTAATCAGAAATTAATCAGCTTATTAGATTAGCTATTAATTTATTCTCAAGTGGCTAGTGTATTTTCAACTTAAGAGCATGTTGAAAGTTTGTTTTTTTAATTAATTTAATAGAGGATGCATATATGAAAATATTAATTGTTCGATCATTAACCATTGTCACATTATTTAGCTGTACTGCTGTTGCAAATGAGTTTGCCAACGCCAAACCGCTCAGTTCAAGAAGTGACCAAACTCACATCACAACCAGTCAGGTGCAACATATGACTAGGAGCGCTGAGCGCAGAGTTTTGTTTTTCGAAGACTTTAGTGGGGAAATCATACCATCTGATTGGGTATTGGATGATGTAGATGGGTTAACCCCATTTATAGATGTTAGTTATTTTACAGATGCTTGGATTGCTGTGATGTTTGAAGACAATTGGGTTGCAGCAAGCACATCATGGTATGACCCTCCGGGTCAATCTGATGATTGGTTAATTACCCCGCTTATTTCAATTGAGGATAACTCTTTGCTCACTTGGCGCGCTATGACCTTGCTTCCGAATTTTCCTGATGGTTATGAAGTATATATTTCTACTACCACTCAAGACGTGCAAGGGTGCATGGAAAAAAAGCCTGTGTTTTCAATAGAGCAAGAGTCCACGACTTTTGAAACAAGAGATATTCACTTATTATCAGAAGGGTATTCGGACCAAGATATTTATGTTTGTTTCAGGAACAATTCAAATGATAAATATATATTGATATTTGATGATATTGAAGTAAGCAATAATGATGCTGTTGATGATTTGACTATCAGTGCTGTAACTGCACCTTCAGAATATTCACTTATTCCAACTATAATCGGTTATGAACAGCCATTAACGGTTTATGCCAGTAACTTAGGAATACGGGACCAAAACAATGTGTGGGCGTCCGCAAAAATTTATAAAAATGGGAACTTATATGATCATATAGGTATGATTTTCCCCGAACCAATTATTGCAGGTGCACGAGATGTGCCGATAACTATAGGAACTTTTTCAACCCAAGCATTAGGAGTCTATGACATAAATTACTCAATACAGTTGCATGGAGATGATGAAAATCCATCAGACAATGAAGCTTCGGTGTTAAGTATGACAGAAGTTACAGCTGAAACTATGGCGCGCAATGATGATAAATCTGTTACGAACTACGTGGGTATAGGAGGTCAGTCAGGTGGTTATTTGGGAGTCATGTATGAGTTTTCAGAAAACACCAAAGTATCAGAAGTTCAAATTGTAAACAATAACAATGAATGTGATGAAATAAGTTGCTCATTGGATGGTCAAACAATTTGGGTTGATGTTTTTAAAATCAACGAAGAAACAGGTTTACCAGAGGAGCACCAAATTGCTTCAACTGATGAATATGTTGTTCCCAGCGGACCATTTGAAAACAATGTTGTTAATTTTGTGTTTCAAAACTATTTAAATCTTTCACCAGGTAAATACGTATTTGCCTTGAAAGAACCTGTTGTTGAACCTCCAAGTACTTATACTGGGAACATTCAGTTACATTTTTCATCTTCCAGATTCACGCTAGGTGCTGGTTGGGTTATTTGGCCAAGTATTCCTAATGGCAACTGGGCAAATGTTGAAGATTTTGATACTGGTCTTGGCCCTGTGGTCTTTCATATCAGGCCTAAATTTGTCGAGTTGAGTACAATATTTAAAAGTGGGTTTGATAATTAAAAAATAGTTACTCAATAAATATGTCTTAGAAGCACCTTGTCTGAAAATCAGGCAGGGTGTTTTTTTATTGCTAAATCATACTGGCTCAATATTTATGTAGGTTTATTTATATTGAATTCATTTAAGTCCTTGTTGCAAATAGAGATATGTATAGCAATCATATTAATTAAAAATAAAAAACTGGTTTTGTGAAGATATTTATCATAAAAATGTACATTGATGAATCTAATATATACAGCTTTTAACACAGAGATACACAATGAAAAGTAAACTAATCGTAATTACATTTTTTTTATTAATATCAAAATTTATATCAGCCCAACATCTTCCTTTTGTTCAAAATATTGAATTGGCGACTATTGATTTGACAGGAGAAGGGGTCACCTTTACTGGTCGTGTTGAGGAAGAGGTGTCAGGTTACAGTGTCAGTTCAATAGGTGATATAAATGATGATGGCATTGACGATTTTACAGTAAGTGCCGATTGGGCATCTGTTAATGGCGAACTTTCAGGGTCTGTTTATACTATTTATGGCAGGACTTATGGGTTTCCCAGAGTGATGTATGCATCAAATATCAATGGCCACAATGGTTTTGTTATTCATGGTTTAAACGCATATGATCAACTAGGCTTTTCTGTGAGTGTTGCAGGCGATGTTGATAATTGGGATTGGGCATATGGAATTGGTTTAAAACTAGGTCTAGTTATTCAATATACCGAAGATACAATGTTTCCTGATGAAAATGGTTGTAACAGAAGATGCAATCGAGCCTTCTAATGGCCCTTCTTATATTTCATTAAGTGTTATTGAGTTTCCTCATGGCCAAGAGCCTCAAGGTTATACTGCTCCTTATATTCGTGGGTCTTTGACTGATTTTGTCTTAGCTCCTGTTCACAAAAGTAATTTTGAAAAGTCTAATTCAAATAATAACCCCTTCGCTACAATTTGTGAGCATATACAATAATATACTATTGTGCTTGTTAATGTTAAAGACCTCTGATTTGAGGTCTTTAGTCAATAATTTTGTACTATCAAACTTTTGTTTTCTTGCCAGTTTTTTAGGTAATTAGTGTGATGAACGATGAATTAGCTAAGTTATCACTAATATTTTCATTTATTTTATAATGGGATACCTATTTGATGAAAATGAAATTTCATTTTTTTAAACTAAACAGGTAGCCCCATATTTTTTAATAGCAATGTGGCGTAATTAGTTGGAGCTAAAAATCGTAAATTTACTTGTTACTTTCATTAATACCTTTCAAGGTTAATTTTTTAATGATAAATTTTTATTTTTTAGAAACATCCCAATAACCGACACTTACATATTAATTAACGCTTAGTATTGGATCAGCACCAATTAATATACACTTGTTTAACGTGATTACTTCTGGACTAAACACAGTTCCGTTGTAAATTCTGCAGCCTGTATAAATAAAAGGCAAAGCATTCTTAGATCCGCTTTCGTCTATTTCAACAGCGTTTGATACCCCCCCAACCTGTGATACTAACATTGCGACAAATAATAGTGTTTTTTTCATAATATAAGTTCTCTTAATTTTCAGTTTACGCAACACATTTCAGTAATGTATTGTCTAACATCGATTTAATCAAACAATGGGTCGGTTTTTCCTTATTAATTACTGATTAATTTCGATGCATCGATCAAAGGTTATTGAAGCATCACTTCCCTTGGATGTTTTCTCTTAGCCCGCATATTGACTTTCGCGCACCTTTTGGAATGAGGTGCACTTTTAACATCATAAAAAAAACAGCAAACTACCAGAGTTTAATTAGGATTTAGCCGTAAATATTTATTATTCTCAAGGGCTGATGCAATGATTCAACTTAAGCAACATTCTGGTTCATTGTTTTATTTTACAAGTTAATTAGTAGGACTGTTTTTATGAAATTTTTATTTATTAGATCATTAACTATTGCCACGACATTCTGTTGTGCTGCTTTTGCTAATGATTTTACAAGTATCCAACCGCTCAGTTTAAGAAGCGGTCAAATTCCCATCACCATCAATCAGCTGCAACCTATTACTGGGAACGCTCATCGCAATATATTGTTCTTTGAAGACTTTAATAATGGAATTATTCCTCCTAATTGGGTTTTAGATGATGTTGATGGACTAACTCCAGATTCACATGTTGGCTTTTTTTTACAGACGCTTGGGTTCCCCTTGAGTATGAAGGTAATTGGATAGTTGCAAGTACATCATTTTATGACCCTGTGGGTCAATCTGAAGATTGGTTAATTACACCACTTATATCAATTGAAGATAATTCAATTCTCACTTGGCGTACAATGGCAGTGGATTCATTAAAACCTGATGGTTATGAAGTTTATATATCAACTACAACTCAAGACGTGCAAGGGTGTATGGACAATAAATTTGTGTATTCAATAGAGCAAGAGTCTACCAGTTTTGTATCAAAAGAAGTTCGCTTGTTGCCAGAGGGTTATTCAAATCAAGATATTTATGTTTGTTTCAGGAATAACTCCTATGATAAATATGCATTGATAATTGACGATGTTGAAGTCAGTAATAATGGTTTGAATAATGATTTGGCTATCAGCGCTGTCACTGCACGTTCAGAATATTCACTTATTCCAACTATAATCGGCTATGAACAGCCATTAACGGTTTATGCCAGTAACTTAGGAATACGGGACCAAAACAATGTGTGGGCGTCCGCAAAAATTTATAAAAATGGGAACTTATATGATCATATAGGTATGATTTTCCCCGAACCAATTATTGCAGGTGCACGAGATGTGCCGATAACTATAGGAACTTTTTCAACCCAAGTATTAGGAGTATATGATATTGAATATTCATTGGAGATGCAAAGTGGTGATGAAAACCCATCAGACAATGAAGCATCAGTGTTAAACATTACAGAAATTACAGCTAAAACTATGGCACGAGATGATGAACATTCTTTTACAGGTACCGCAAGTATAGGTAGTAAAGAAGGTGGCTATTTAGGTGTGATGTATGAGTTTTCAGAAAACGTCAAAGTATCAGAAGTTGAAATTGTACACAATAATACTGAATGTGATGGAATTAGCTGTGCATTGGATGGTAGGCCAATTTGGGTTGATGTTTTTATAATAAACGAAGAAACAGGGTTGCCTGGTAAGCGTGTCGCATCGACTAAAAAGCATTATATACCCAATGGTCCATTGGAAAACAATGTTGTTGATTTTGTGTTTAAAGACAAATTGAAGTTAACTCCTGGTAAGTATGTATTTGCTTTGATAGAACCTGAACCTGATGATTCACTACCAAATGATTTTACTGGAAGTGTACAACTACATTTTTCTACTTCAAGATTTACTCAAGGTGCAGGCTGGGTTGATTGGCCATCTAACCCTTATAATCATTGGGCCAATGTTGAAGACCCTGAAATTGGCTTTGGAACTGTGGTGTTTCACATAAAGCCAAAGTTTGTTAAAACCAACTCAATCTTCAAAAATGGGTTTGATTCAATGTAAGCACTTAAGGAGCACACGGTCAGAAATTTGATTGGTGTGCTTTTTTGTCCGTACATTAGTGTTGAAATTGACTTTAGTACTATTTATTCAGCCAAATGTACATCAAAAAAATCCAAAGCTATCCGCATAAATTTCAAAGCGGGTACAGTTAGGATACCTAACACTATCATTTTTACCCGTCTATCAAGGTGCTCGATTTGATCCTGAACTGGAAAAGCAAATTCAAACCAAAGTCATCAAAAAATGG
>JBPOFV010000030.1:0-11696 GCA_051252335.1 Marinicella sp.
TGTAGCTGCTTCTGGTGGTTACTGGATCTCGATGACTGCTGACAGTATTTGGGCGGATGAAGCAACCATTACAGGTTCCATTGGTATATATGGCCTGCTTATGACTTACCCGGATTTATTCAATAAAATGGGGATTCATACCGATGGGATCGGCACAACTAAATGGGTCGGCGCTTTCAACCCAACAAAAGACCTGGATCCTGAATTTGCTGAACTGATTCAGAGTAACATTGAATATGGTTACCAACAATTCATCGGTTCTGTGGCAGCTGCCAGAAATCTGGAAGTTGAGATGGTAGATCGCATTGCAAGAGGTCGAGTATGGACAGCCAAACAAGCCAGTGATTTGGGTTTGATTGATCATTTAGGCGGGCTACAACAAGCTGTCGAAGATGCCGCTGCCAAAGCCAACTTGTCCAATAATTATCAATTGGTGTGGGTTGAAGAGTCATTGAGCTTTACTGAACAATTGTTTGTCGACATGATGGCTAAAGCCAGTGAACATATTGACTTATCAGGTCAGTCGAACAGCCAGAAACTACAAAAATTATTGATCCCTTTTGCAGCTGAATTATCCATGATTCTCGATGCCAAGCCTGGCGAAGTGCTACAAATGGCTCACTGTATGTGCGACTTCAGTTATTTACCATAGGGACAAATGAAGGTTGTTTTGCGACTGTATCAAGCCAGCGCAGAATGGCCGGATAAACACTGAGATCAAAGCCACCCTCTGCAGCCACATGTGTGTAGGCATACAGACTGATATCAGCGACAGAAAACCGATCATTGGCCAAGAATTTCTTCTGTTTTAACTGCTGTTCCATGATTTTCAATGCCGCATGACCACCTGCTTGTTTGGCCTGAAATTCGTCTTGCCTGGAGATCGGCATACCTTGAAATTGACGAATAAATCTGGCCACTGCAATGTACGGTTCGTGACTGTATTGTTCATAAAACTGCCATTGTTGAACTTGTGCAAACTCCCAAGGTTCTTTCGGCAAAAGATCGGTGCCATGTGCCAAAAAATTAATGATGGCATTAGACTCCGACAGGCATTGACCATTGTCCAAGACCAACAACGGAATTTTGCCTACTGGATTCAACGCTTTAAATGTTGTCGTTTGGGTATCACCTTGCATGATATCAACATCAACCCACTCAATCTGTGCGCCAACCAGTGCGGCGGTTAAATAAACTTTATAACAATTACCTGAACGGTGGTCACCATATAATTTCATACGTACACCCATATTAAATTACCCTTATTTTGACAAAATTTTGACTGCTTTTGTGTTATTTTGATGGATAAGCCTGAATCAACCAGTCTTGGTGATTGAATTGGTACTATTGACCTATTTGACATCAGAATTGGCCATGCTATAATCGCATTCCCGTTGCTCAATGGAGGACGGAACTTCATGGATGCTTACTGGTCAAAAGTAACATCTTAACTTCGCATCACATGGGCTATTAAGCCATGTTAGATTGGAGACATAAAATGACAACAAAAACTATAAAAAACTTACCTGTACCTGCGGTAACTGGCTCACTAGAGTCCTACATCAGCAGCGTCAACCAAATTCCTGTACTGACTGTTGAAGAAGAACGATCTTTGGCCGATAAAGTACGTGATCACAACGATTTAGATGCAGCACATGCCTTAGTCATGTCACATTTGCGGTTTGTGGTCTACGTGGCCAAGGGCTATTCTGGATATGGATTGCCTGTAGGCGACCTCATACAAGAAGGCAACATTGGCTTGATGAAAGCCATCAAAAGATTCGACTCAGTACATAAAGTTCGACTGGTATCCTTTGCAGTACACTGGATACGTGCCGAAATTCATGAATACATTTTGAAAAACTGGCGTATTTTAAAAGTAGCCACCACCAAGGCTCACCGCAAGTTGTTTTTCAATTTAAGAAAGAACAAAAAGCGTTTGGGTTGGTTTACTCAAGATGAAGTCAATCGAGTGGCCAAGGACTTGGATGTCAGTCCAGAAGTGGTGGTTGAAATGGAATCACGCTTGCATGGCCAAGATGTGTCTTTTGATCTACCCTTAGACGACGATGAAGACAATAATTACTCGCCTCAAGCTTGGTTAACTAACAACAGCCCAACTCCTGAGGCTGAATTGATCAAAGAAACCGAAGCCAGCAAAAACCACCACGCCTTGTTCAAAGGCCTGGATAAGTTGGATGAGCGATCTTTAGACATCATTCAAAGCCGTTGGTTGGTGGACAAAAAAGCCACTTTACAAGAACTGGCTGCTAAATATGATGTATCAGCAGAACGCATCAGACAACTAGAAGCGGTGGCTTTGAAAAAACTGAAAACACAAATGGTGGCTTAAAAACCATTAAAACCTATTGAAAAGGCCGCATACAGCGGCCTTTTTTTTGCACTGATGTTTGCTGATTATCGGTTTAACTCAACTGGTCTGATTTTATGAGTATGATCTTGCAATATAGTTGCATCCTGAATCTTCAAAATCCCAAACCAATTTGTTCAATATCAGCCGCTTGTTGGTATTGGATACCCAAACCCAAAAGTCGCACTGGCCTGGACTTTCTGTGCCAAGCTGTTTTGATGAGATCGTGAAAGACCTTAATGTCTAAGGCCTGGTGAGTTTTTTGCGCGGTGGTGGTGGTGAAGTCGTGAAATTTTATTTTTACATACAGCGCTTTGATCACGATGTTTTGTTTCATTTGTGCTTTTTTATGACGTGATTTTAGGGCATCGTATAAACGCTTAATCTCAACTTGGCAGGTAGTCAGATTAGGTAAGTCATGTAAGAAGGTGTCTTCAACACTGACCGACTTTCGTTCATTGTGGGTTTGAACCGGTCGATGATCGATTCCACGACACAGGTTGTATAAAGTATTACCGAACACTCCAAAGCGTTGTTGTAGTTGTTTTTGTTCAAATTGTTGTAGATCAGCGCAGGTATGAATGTCCATATCGTGCATTTTTTTAGCAGTGACTTTTCCCACCCCATATATTTTCTTGACTGGCAATACAATAACGAAGTCATCTATCGCATCTGGTGTGATTACAAACTGGCCATTGGGCTTGTTCCAGTCACTGGCAATTTTTGCCAAAAACTTATTGGGCGCGATCCCTGCCGATGCTGTTAATTCGTGTTTTTGATAAATTTCTTGCCTGATTTGCTGCGCAATTAAAGTTGCACTGCCGTGACAAATATCTGAACCTGAAACATCTAAAAAGGCTTCGTCTAAGGATAAAGGTTGAATCAAATCTGTGTACCGTTTGAATATGGCTTTTATGCCTTTGGATTCTTGTTGATAGACCGACATGCGAACAGGCTGGATAATCAGCTGAGGACATTTTTTTATCGCTTGAGCCATTGGCATAGCTGAATGGATGCCAAAGGCACGGGCTTCATATGAACAAGTGGCCACCACACCTCTTTTATCAGGCTGACCTCCAACTGCAATCGGTCGGCCCTTTAACGCAGGAAAATCTCTGGCTTCGATCGCTGCATAGAAACAATCCATGTCCACATGAATGATTTTACGAAGCTCTGCTGTCATAGACTCTGGTTATAATCACGATACCATTTCACAAAGCGACTGATGCCTTCATTTAATTCAACTTGTGGTTTGACTCCATACTGATTTATAAAAGCAGAGGCATCTGCACGGTTGTCTTCAATTTCACCTGCTTGGCGAGGTAAGAGAACATGTGGGGTCGAATGTCCAAGTTCATGTTCTAAAGTTTTAACCATATCCATTAACCCTATGGCTTGTTGGCTACCCAAGTTATAAATTTGGTGCCCAGCTGTTGCAGGTTGATTCAAGATTGCCATCAACGCATCAACCAAATCATCGATATAAATCAAATCTCTGGTGTGGTTACCATGGTTATGTATATTGATGGGATGGTTATTCTCAATACAGTCGGTAAACTTATAAAGTGCCATATCAGGCCGTCCCCAAGGCCCATAAACGGTAAAAAACCTTAAACCGGTTATGTTCAATTGGTACAAATGCGCGTAACTGTGAGCCAACACTTCGTTGGCTTTTTTTGTGGCTGCATAGAGTGTTAAGGGTTGATCTGAATTACTTTTTTCCGTCAAAGGAAAATCCACATTGTCACCATATACAGATGCTGATGATGCATAAATCAAATGTTCAATGGCAAACTTTCGGCAATTTTCTAAGATGTTATTAAAGCCGACTACATTGCTGTTAATGAACAATTCAGGTTGTTCCGACCCATGTTGAACTCCCGCTTCTGCTGCCAAGTGTACGACTTTTTTAGGCTTTGAATGCTCGAATAAATCAACCATAGCAGCAACATCTGTTATGTCTTGCTGCACAAAGGTAAATTCAGGAGACTCTAATAATTTCAAGCGGTCTTTTTTCAGTTGAACTGCATAATATGAATTGAGGTTATCAACCCCGATGACATGCTCTTTTTGATCAATCAACTTGCGACAGACATGGCTGCCAATAAACCCAGCAGCTCCTGTGACCAAAATGGTCATAATCGCGCGTCGACCTCAGATTCAAGAAACAGACCCTTGAGGTCAAAAACCACACCATTTGATTTAACATAGTGTCGAGGCAAAACAGCTTTAAACTGATCATGAGACACAGCCAACAACACCAAGTCATAGGTTGACTGCTGTGGTTCATCAATCATGCAGATAGCTAACTGTTGTTCAACATCTTTGGGGTCTGCCCATGGATCATAAACATCAACATTGGCATGAAACTGTTCTAATTGCTCAACAATTTCCACCACCCTGGTATTGCGCAAATCAGGGCAGTTTTCTTTGAACGTGACACCCAATATTAAAACCTTCGCATTCACGATGTGTTTTTGTTTTAAAGCCATGAGTTTTAAAATTCGATCACAGACATAACTACTCATGCTTTCGTTGATCCTTCTTGCGGTGGTAATTAATTGTGGGAAAAAACCATTTTCCTGAGATTTGTGAATCAAATAATAGGGGTCAACGCCAATACAATGACCACCCACCAAACCAGGCGTAAACTTTAAAAAATTCCATTTTGTGGCCGCTGCTTCAATCACATCCAATACATCAATATCCATTTCATGGAACATCATGGATAATTCATTCATGAATGCAATGTTGATATCACGTTGTGTATTTTCTATGGCTTTGGCCGCTTCTGCCACTTTGATAGAAGGTGCCAAATGTGTACCAGCTGTTATGATTTTTTGATACAAGGCATTGACCTTTGCGGCTGTTTCTGGCGTTGATCCAGCCACCACCTTAACGATTGAAGACAGGGTATGGTCTTTGTCACCAGGGTTAATCCGCTCTGGTGAATAAGCTAAAAAGAACTCTTGGTTCAAAACTAAACCACTGTGTTGAGCTAATATCTCAGCACAGATTCCCTCGGTTGCCCCTGGGTAAACAGTCGACTCATAAATTACCGTGTCACCCGCTTGCAGCACAGAACCCACCAATTCCGATGCGGCAATTAAGGGCGATAAATCCGGCGTGTTGTTACTGTCTACGGGAGTAGGTACGGTGATGATGTAATGGTTGGCTGATTTGATGTCTGCTGTATCCACGCTGAAGCTCAATGTGGTAGCTGCTTGCAGTTGAGCTTCGCTGACTTCTCGAGTCAGATCTTGATGATTCTTCAGCTCATTGATGCGTTGTTGATCAATATCGTAACCAACCACTTGACCATGTTCCGCTAAGGCCAAAGCCAAGGGCAATCCCACATAACCCAAACCAATGATGGCGATATGTTGTTTCTGTTCAGTCATTTGTTACTTTATTATATATCAAAATCAGGTAGCTTCTTCTCAACCAATTGCTGAGACAAACGCACATAGTTAGGCAATCCATTCTCAAGGTAGGGTGGATAGGCCTCACCAACTATCAATGGTTGCATGTACTGGCGGCATTTGGCTGTGATGCCAAATCCATCTTCTGTGATGTAATCTCTGGGTAACATTTTTTCTACATTGGCCAAATCTTTCAACTCTGCCGTGGCTATTTCCCATTGATAAGGTGCATCTTGCAGTCGTTTAATGACTGGCATCACCGAGTTTCGTCCAGCCACAGCCAATTCAATTGCTTTTTCACCAACTGCATAAGCTTGTTCTAGATCAGTTGCTGATGCCAAATGCCTGGCAGATCTTTGTAAATAATCACTGATCGCATAATGGTATTTATAACCCAACTCATCTTTGACCAATTGTGCCAATACAGCTGCAACGCCACCCAATTGTGCATGACCAAAAGCATCCACTGTACCGGCATCTGCTAAAAATTTCCCTTCAGGATTTCGCACACCTTCTGAAACCACAATTGAGCAGTATCCATGGTTATCTACCGACCACTTAACCCGCGCTAAAAACGCCTGTTGATCAAACGGTATTTCAGGAAACAAAATGATTTGTGGTGGCTCATCGTGAGTCTTACCTGCCAATCCACCGGCAGCCGCAATCCAACCTGCATGTCTGCCCATCACTTCCATGATAAATACTTTGGTCGAACTCTCGGCCATAGATTCCACATCTAAACTGGCTTCCATCACCGAAGTGGCAATGTATTTAGCCGTGGTTCCAAAACCTGGACAGGTATCAGTCACCGGTAAATCATTATCGATGGTTTTAGGCACACCGATACAGGTAACGTCTAAGCCTCGGGCCTTGGCCATTTGCGAAACTTTGAACGCCGTGTCTGAGGAATCTCCACCGCCGTTGTATAAAAAGTAAGCAATATCATGCGCTTTAAACACATCGATCAAGCGCTCATATTCTGCTTTTTGTGCTTCCATGTCTTTAAGTTTATAACGACAAGAACCAAAAGCCCCACCAGGGGTATGCTTTAAAGCAGCAATATCTTCATCACTGTGTTGGGCAGTATCAACCAACGCTTCACGCAAGACACCAATGATGCCATTCTTGGCACCAAATACAGTGCCAACTTTGGGGTTCTTTCGAGCAGCCTGAATCACGCCACAAGCGGTGGCATTGATCACTGCGGTTACCCCGCCTGACTGACAATAAAGTGCGTTCTTCTTAGACATAATTTCAATCCTGTTAATTTTTTTACTGGGTACATATTTTGGGGTACGTATTGACTAAAATGCTTCGGGCGTGTACTGTAGCACGTTTTTTTAGCTCAAAGACCCAAAGCGACTGTAGACAAGCTTAAGGAGACCCTGATTTATTCATGATTTACTTGAGCCACTGGATTTTAACTGAAAATGTCGGCCATTGCATAAAGTCAAGTAACATAATTTGAACTGAGACCTTCTGACATGAAATCGTTTTATCGGTATTTGAAACAATTGTTTAGCAGAGAACAAAATATGAGAATAGTATTATTAGGCGCCCCAGGTAGTGGCAAAGGAACACAAGCCAAACTCATCGTAAAAAAACTTAACATCCCTCACATTTCCACTGGCGATTTATTACGCGGTGCCATCGCTGCGAAAACAGCACTCGGTCTGGCAGCAAAAGAAGTGATGGACAAAGGTGATTTGGTCTCTGATGAAATTGTCCTCGGTATGTTAAAAGAACGAGTCACCCAACAAGATGCCAACAATGGTTTTATCCTCGATGGCTTTCCAAGAAATGTCACCCAAGCGGAAATGCTCGAAGGTTTATTGGCTGAGCTAAATATGTCGTTGGACCATGCCTTATTGATTGAAGTTGACCCTGATGAAGTGGTGGCCAGAATTGCCAAACGAGCTGAAATTGAAGGCCGCACAGACGACACCGAAGAAGTGGTCAGAAACCGTTTGAATGTTTACAAAGAACAAACAGCCCCTGTTGGCGATTTTTATAAGAAACAAGAGATTGTGACTGAGATTTTGGGCAAGGGCAGCATCGAAGACGTCCAACAGCGCATCCAAGCGGTGTTGCGGTTTTAATTATTCCGCATCACCCTAAAGCCATAAATAATACAACCAAAAAGGGTGTAATCAAAGCAATCAGGAAACATCTGAGTGTTACACTTATTGTGCTCAATTCTGGCTTAACATAAATATAGATGGCATTAACAACAGCCGTTATAGGTATAGCGAACATACCTAAAATATAGGTACCAAGCCCGACAAAAGAACCATTTCCGGTATTCATTTGAATCACCACCAAGACAATGACCACTTGAATCAATAAAGGACAGACCACTCCATAAACGTATTTCATTTGAATAGTTTGCGCCACCAAGAAAAATTTCTCAAGCATAAAATTCAGCGACAAAGAACAGATGACCATTTAGTTTCAATAAATCAGATACTAATCTGCAACCAATTCTTCTGATACACGATTGCAATTTACAGTATGACCTCTGACACATTGACATCTTTGTCTGAGATGAGACATAAATGTCTCATGAAATCAATCAGACCAAGCACTGAGGCTGCCATCATTGAAGCCGCTTTTGAATTACTCAATCAAAATCCCAAAGCATCACTTGCCCAGATCGCCGCACATGCCGGTGTAGGACGGGCTACCCTACATCGTCATTTTTCAGGCCGAGATGATCTGATCAAAACCATGGCCATACAAGCCATCAATGAAACTGAAGTCGCTGCTGATTCAGCCAGTCAACACAGTGATAGTTATTCTGATGCACTGGAACGCATTTTCAAAGCCATCATTCCCTTAGGAAACCGTCATTGGTTCCTTGCACAGGAACAGGGACAAAACGATGAAAAAATTAGCCGCAAAATCAAACAACAAAACCAAACCCTATACAAAGTGGTAAACCATGCCAAGAATGAAGGTTTGTTTAATCCACACATTCCAAGCAGCTGGATTATGCAAACTTATGATCACATGATTCATGCTGCTTGGGTGATGATACGAACCGAACAATCCACTGTCGCTCAAGCAACTGAACTTGCTTGGAACACCTTAATCAATGGCCTAGCAGAGTAACCAAGTGAGGCGATTAGAAGGCTTAGACTTGGCACGTTATCTGGCTTTAATCGGCATGGTGATTGTTAATTTTGATGTGGTGATGGCCAGTCCTAAATTGAATTCATCTGCAGGTTTAGCCAGCCTGCTTCAAGGCCGAGCTGCTGCTTTGTTTGTCGTTTTAGCGGGCATTGGGTTTGGACTTGCAGCCAACAACAAACCCTGGTTCGACACGTTTAGAATCACCATAAAACGTGTGGTTTTTCTCTTAGCAGCAGGCATGATCAACGCGTCTATCTTTCAAGCCGATATCATTCACTATTATGCTTTTTACTTTTTATTTGCCGTGTTTATATTGCCTTTATCCAATCGGTTTCTGACTTTCATCATCATTGGTATGATGTTAACTTTTGTCCTGATGGTTGTTTTATTAAACTATGACCAAGGTTGGGATTGGAATAATTATCATTATCTTGATTTTTGGACAGTGGAAGGCTTTATCAGAAACTTATTTTTTAATGGTTGGCATCCGGTTTTCCCTTGGTTAAGCTTTTTGCTGGCCGGTGTGGCATTAAGTCGCTTATCTTTACAGTCAAGTGCCACTCAGCTCAAGATGGTGGCCATAGGCTTGTCAGTATTTTTGCTGACCAGCTGGGTATCACAACAGATGATGGACTATATTGTTACCACAGATGCTGAAGCCGCTATTTTATTTGGTACCGAGCCCATTCCGCCCATGCCGCTTTACTTGCTGGCAGCTGGTAGCCTGGCCATTGCCACCATTGGCTGTTGTTTGTTGTTTGAACCATGGCTAAGATCAACTAAATTATTGGGGCTTTTCACTCCAGCGGGAAAACAAACCCTCACCTGGTACATTATTCACATCATCTTAGGAATGGGGGCGCTAGAATCTATGGGAAGAATCAGCAATCAAACACATGAGCAAGCCTTGCTAGCATCCAGTCTTTTTTGTGTTTTGGCCACAGTAGTGGCTTATTTGTGGAACCTGAAATTCAAACAAGGTCCAATGGAAGCATTGATGAGAAAGCTAACCGGTTAAAGAAACACTCAACTAATCACCAGGCCCTAACTCACCTTTGGACACCATGAAAGTCTGTACTTTATCCTGCGATATGGTTTTTTCAAGAAGGTGACCAAATCGTTCACACCAAATCTCAAAATCTAACTCAGCATGCACATCTGTCACGACAATGCTTACCACAGCACCACCGGGCAGGTCTGCCATTGCCTGCTTTAATAACATCAGTGGCATTGGACAAGTAAGTCCCGTGGCATCAATGTGTTTAATGTGATTTGTGTTCATGATCGTGATTGTATGGCTTGTTGAAGGTTATACAAGTCAAAGAAAAGATTTTTTTAGTTCCCAAAGCAAAAGACCGCCTCGTGGGGCGGTCTTTTTGGGCCAAGAGATCAAGAAAGGGGGAAAAGGGTGTGTGAGCTTGATCTCTAACTTAAGTCCGAGTTTAAGGGTTTAATTATGATTTATTGTGATGACCCTCACAAAAATAATACCAAGATAAAAAAAAGACCCTGAAATTTCCACTTCAAGGTCTTTTATCGAACTTTTGGTTCGGGGTTTTCTGAACTGATGATTTACATCATGCCGCCCATGCCACCCATGCCACCCATGCCGCCCATATCAGGCATTGGTGCTTCATCTTTAGGGATCTCAGCAACCATACATTCAGTGGTGATCATCAAAGCAGCCACAGATGCTGCATGTTGCAACGCTGAACGCGTTACTTTTGCAGGATCCAAAACACCTTCTTTGATCATGTCTACATATTCACTGGTGGCCGCATTGTAACCGTAATTACCTTGGCCATTTTTAACTTCATTAACCACCACAGAAGCTTCTTCGCCGCAGTTGTTAACAATTTGACGCAATGGCTCTTCCATCGCTGTGATGGTGATGGCTATACCAACATTTTGGTCTTCATTAGCACCTTTCAGACCAATCAAGTTTGCTTGTGCTCTGATCAATGCCACGCCACCGCCAGGTACAACACCTTCTTCAACGGCTGCTCTGGTTGAATGCAAAGCATCTTCAACACGGGCTTTTTTCTCTTTCATTTCAACTTCAGTGGCAGCACCGACTTTAATCACAGCAACACCACCTGCTAATTTAGCCACTCGCTCTTGCAACTTTTCTTTGTCGTAATCACTGGTCGCATCTTCGATTTGGGCACGTACTTGATTCACACGTCCTTCAATCTCAGCCACTTCACCAGCACCATCAATGATGGTGGTGTTGTCTTTGTTCACTTGAATGCGTTTGGCTGAACCCAAGTCTTCTAAAGTGGCTTTGTCTAATTGTAAGCCCACTTCTTCAGAAATAACGGTACCACCGGTTAACACAGCAATGTCTTCTAACATGGCTTTTCTGCGGTCACCAAAACCAGGTGCTTTTACCGCACAGACTTTAACCGTACCACGCATGTTGTTGACCACCAAGGTTGCCAATGCTTCACCTTCGATATCTTCAGCGATGATGAACAATTTTTTACCCGTTTTGGCGACAGCTTCTAATAATGGCAATAAATCGCGGATGTTAGAAATTTTCTTGTCATGCAATAAAATGAATGCATCATCCAAGTCAGCAGACATGGTTTCTTGATTGGTGACAAAATAGGGAGACAAGTAACCACGGTCAAATTGCATACCTTCAACCACATCCAACTCATTGGCTAAACCAGAACCTTCTTCAACGGTAATCACACCTTCTTTGCCCACTTTATCCATGGCTTCAGCAATGATCTCACCAACAGTAGAATCAGAGTTGGCAGAAATAG
>JBPOFV010000031.1:0-11629 GCA_051252335.1 Marinicella sp.
CATCTGAGCAAGTATTTGAGAGCCCATTGAAAAGTTTGATACAGCAAGTAGAACCAAACGATAATAAACAAGGTTGCAAAAAAATAAGTCAGGTAACTATTAAGTACATGTGAAAATTTTTGTATCTCTATCACATAAGGCACCCACAAATATTGAATCCTTGTGACAAGCTGGTACAACAAAACCCAACAACCAATGGAGAAAAGCAAAGAAATAAATCGTCCAGTGATTGACAGATTTCTTGCTTGGATGACTGCCAATTTATCTTGATAATGTGATTTGTTTAATTCAGACATTTAACACTTGATATTGTACGCATTAGATTAGACCCAGTTTTGTTGTGAAACATACAAAAATATGCTGTTCAAATGGTTTGCTTAAAAGTTGGCTATCTGATGGTGTAGAATCATTTATTTATTCATAAGTGAGAATTAAGCATGAAATCATTGGCTGGAAAAACCATTTTTATCACTGGTTCAAGTCGAGGCATAGGCCGTGAAATTGCATTGATCTGTGCTCAACAAGGTGCCAATGTGGTGATCGCTGCCAAATCATCTGAGCCTCATCCTAAACTGCCAGGGACCATACACACAGTGGCAGCTGAAGTACAACAGGCAGGAGGCCAAGCCTTGGCGATACAATTGGATGTACGTGATGAAGACAATGTGAATCAAGCCATGCAAAAAACGGTGAACCAATTTGGTGGCATCGATGCCTTGATAAACAATGCCAGCGCCATTTCATTGACACAATTACAAGACACTGATGTGAAGCGTTTTGATTTAATTCATTCTATCAATACCAGAGGTACTTTGGTTTGTTCAAAGGCAGCCATTCCTTTTTTAAAGCAAGCATCTAACCCGCACATAATAACCTTGTCACCGCCGTTGAATTTGGCATCACATTGGCTTAAACCATTTATTCCTTATACGCTTTCGAAATATGGCATGACGTTGTTAACCTTGGGATTGGCCGAAGAATTGCGAGAGGATGGTATTTCAGCCAGCACTTTGTGGCCCCAAACCGCCATTGCAACTGCCGCTGTGCAATATGCGTTGGATGCCAGCATGATGCAACGCTCAAGAACACCCTTAATCATGGCAGAAGCAGCACTACATATATTGCAGGCAGAAAATTTAAGTATGACAGGAGCAACTTGGGTCGATGAATCACTCTTGAGATCTAAAGGGGTGACTGATTTTGATCCATATAAGTTTGATCCGAATTGTAACGATTTGATGAGAGACTTATATTTAGATCAATAAATCATTCAAGCTGTTTGAAATATAAGCTTTATCATACTGATATCCATCGTATTCTGAATTTTGTCAGATCAAGTAATAAAAAAATATTCAGCTGTTTGTTAGAAAAATTGAGGGATTTTGGCTAAAAAGACCCTCTTTTAGCCAAATAGATGGTGTTTTACTCAGAATATTCAGGTAATTGTCATGTTGATAGCCTATAATGCACTCAAATCAGGCGTTGACACAAAAGTAATATTTTGTCGATGCGGATTGGGAATACGAGTACATAGACATTCTATCAAACATGAAGTCAATGGCTTCATCTGTTCTAATCAACATGCTAGCTTAAGTTAAATTTCGTAACATGTATCCCTGACTAAACATGAAGTTCTTGCATCGAAACGGTGAATTCGAATGCAAGATAGATTTATTATTCACCAAAATTAAGAAGATTTATATTATGAGTAAAGGTACAGTAAAGTGGTTCAACGCGGACAAAGGTTTCGGATTTATCACTCCAGAAGATGGTGGTAAAGATTTGTTTGTTCATCATTCAGAAATTCAAAGTGGTGGCGGTTTCGCTACATTGAATGACGGTCAAGCCGTTGAATTCGAAGTTGGCCAAGGCCAAAAAGGTCCTTGTGCTAACAATGTAGTGCCTCAATAAGAGTTCACTTCAGCATAAGAATTGGAAAAGCCGGTGATAAGCCGGCTTTTTTTATGCTTAAAAAAAAGACAGTATACCAGCCTGCCCAATGGTATCAAGTCGTTCAACTTTGGGCTAAAATCAAAGTATGAATGATTATGTAATCCGATCAGTTAGCAGCCTTGATTTTGAATCTATTTTAGCCCTCAATCAGTCCGAGGTTAAAGCGACCAGTGAAATAGACTTAGCCGAACTTAAACAATTAGATGATTGGTCCATTTACCACAAAGTGATCACACTTGGCGATCAAGTGGTGGCATTTTTATTGGTGTTGGCGCCA
Organism: Marinicella sp.; assembly: GCA_051252335.1. GTDB lineage: Bacteria > Pseudomonadota > Gammaproteobacteria > Xanthomonadales > Marinicellaceae > Marinicella. Next base: position 2,231 of record JBPOFV010000031.1, read on the forward strand.
GGTTCACCTTATCAAAGCCTGAATTATCGTTGGTTCGAAAATAAGGTAAAATCATTTTATTATGTTGATCGTATTGTGGTTGATAATAATTTCATTGGCAAAGGCTTGGGTTCAATGTTGTATACAGATCTCATACAAGAAGCTAAATCTCAAGGCATCCAACATATAACTTGTGAATTCAATATCAAACCTTTGAATGTAGGTTCTCAAGCTTTTCACCAAAGTTTTGGCTTTAAAGAATTAGGTAACCAATGGTTGCAAGGCGGCAAGAAACAAGTCAGTTTACAAATACTACAACTATTCAAATAGGGTTGATTGATATCGAAGAGGAGTAAAAAGCATGAAAAATAAATTGTTTTTATTGTTGTTATTCATTGTGGGTGTGATTAATTTTCTGCCTGTTTTCGGGTTGTTTTCAGCCAATCAAATGGCACAAGTTTATGCTGTGGACTTGGCCAACAATGAATTACAAGTGTTGATGCGCCACAGGGCCCTGCTATTTGGAATCATTGGTGGTTTTGTTTTATGCGCTCTGTTTAAACCAAAATATCAGCCTGTTGCCATGATCATGGCCGGGATTTCCATGGTTGGCTTTTTGGTTTTGGTATGGATGGTGGGTGACACCAATGAAGCCATTTTGAATGTAACAAGAGTCGATGTGGTTGGTATTTTGTGTTTGGTCTTGGCGGCTTTGATTAAATATGGATTTAATAAAAAATGAAGTTTAACAGCACCATTTTAAACACCAGTCGACTGGTGCTAAGGCCGGTATCATTGCATGATGTAGATGATGTTTTTCACCTATTTAAAGATCCTGAGGCCATGAAGTATTGGAGTGATCCTCCGATGAATAATATTGATCAGGCCATAGAAAAAATCAAGCGTAATATCAAGGACAATGAAAGCGGCACAGCTTGGTCCTTGGCAATGGAGCTCAAAGAATCGCAACAGATGATTGGCCAACTCAGTCTTTTCAATATACATACCATTTCAGCCAGAGCAGAGATTGGTTATGTTTTATCCAGATCAGAATGGCGCAAGGGATTAATGAGCGAGGCACTGCAAACTTTTATTTCATTTTGTTTCTCAGAAATGGGGTTGCGTCGGCTTGAGGCAGATATTGATCCAGACAATTCAGGGTCTGCTGCAATATTACAAAACATGGGTTTCGTGCTTGAAGGTCTGCTCAAAGAACGGTGGAATGTGGGTGGCCTAATTACCGACAGTGAAGTTTATGGTTTGTTAAAATCAAACTGGGTGAAACAGCCTTAAACCCTTATGAAAGACTTAACCCAAGGATCGATTCCTAAACACATCATAGTGATGGCCATACCCATTGGCATCAGTATGCTGATCCAGACTTTGTACTATTTGGTTGATCTATATTTCGTCGGTCGTTTAGGTAAAGAAGCATTGGCTGGAGTCAGTGCAGCTGGCAACATATCATTTTTAATTTTGGCCTTAACTCAAATTTTGGGGGTAGGGACTCAAACCCTGATTTCACATGCCGTCGGCAGAAAAGACCAAGATGATGCCAACTTGATTTTTAATCAATCCATTGCTTTGTCCATGTTATTGGGGTTGATCACCGTATTGGTGGGATATGGTTTGGGCCACTATTATTTAGAGACCATCTCCCAGGATCAGGGTACGATTGCTGAAGGCACGGAATATTTGTATTGGTATATTCCCGGTATGGCTGGCCAGTTTGCATTGGTGGCAATGGGTTCAGCTCTTAGAGGCACAGGCGTGGTCATGCCAACCATGGTGATTCAATTTTTGACCATCGTACTGAACATGATTTTATCGCCCATACTGATTACTGGTTGGGGTACGGGGTATCCAATGGGTGTGGCTGGTGCTGGCTTGGCATCTTCAATATCTGTGCTCGTTGCTGTGGTGATGTTGTGGTGGTATTTTGCCAATCGTGAAAAATATGTCAGCTATAACAAAGACATGGTAAAACCCAGGTTGAATACTTGGCAACGCATGTTGGGCATTGGATTTCCAGCCGGCGGTGAATTTATTTTGATGTTCATTTATATGGCGGTTATCTATTTTGCCATCAGTGGCTTGGGTGCTTCGGCACAAGCAGGGTTTGGTTTAGGTTCTAGAATCATGCAATCCATGTTTTTACCTGCCATGGCGGTGGCTTTCGCGGCACCTGCAGTGGCGGGCCAAAATTTTGGAGCGCAGCTTTTTGCCCGGGTGAAATCAACTTATCATTGGGCAGCAGGCATGTGTTTGCTCATTATGATCAACCTGACTTTATTGGCCTATTTTAAACCCGGATGGTTGGTTTCAAGTTTCTCAAACGATGTAGAAACACTTGAAGTTGCCATGACATTTTTACAAATGATCAGCTTGAATTTCATTGCATCAGGTATCATTTTTACCTGCTCAGGGATGTTCCAAGCACTGGGAAATACTTGGCCTGCCATGTGGAGTACAGCCTCTCGATTATTCACTTTTGCGATACCCGCAATTTGGTTGTCACAACAAGCTGATTTTAAAATTGAACAGCTATGGGTGGTTTCAGTTTTGACCGTTTATTTGCAGTTATTGATCAGTTTGGTATTATTGAATCGTCAATTTAAATTGAAGCTAGTCAACAACAGCGAATAGTTGACAACAAATTAATTAGCTTCGAACAACTTATGGCATTCGGGGAATTTATGAAAAAAATCAGAAATATTGGATTTGTGGTTTGGGGTTTAGCCATGTTGTTCATTGCACTGATCGGTTTTTGGCCCAGTTATTTTCAACCCACATTGGCATCCACCTTTAATAGCCCAGTGAGCATGATGCACTTTCATGTAATCACTACATTTGTATGGTTGTTACTGCTGGTGATTCAACCTTTATTGGTTTATTTGAACATAATAGTTTGGCATAAATATGTGGGGCTGTTTAGCTTACTTGTCGCACTGGGTTTGATTTACAGTTGCATGATGGTGCAGTTACAGTTTATGCACCACTATGCGTCTTTAGATGAACATGCACACGCCGTTCTGGTGCCATTTTTCCGGCTGGTCACCTTACTGATTTTTACGGTATGTATTGTTTTAGCGACGCTTGTCAAAGATCGCAGTTGGCACAAAAGGCTGATCTTCTTGGGTAGTTTTGCCATATTAGAAGCGGCATTTGCTCGATTGTTTTTAAATTATTTTCAATTACTGGAATTGTCAGGTTTACTCGGTGCACTGGTTCATGTACTGGTCATGGTGATTTTCCTGACTTGGGATCGCTTGCGATTGGGCTATTTTCACCCAGTCAGTCTCTGGGGAACCATCGTGATTACGTTAGTTACTTTCGGATCGGCACCTGTAGCCAATTCAGCTTGGTGGGCAGATGTTGCCGCACAAATGGCTACTTGGGTAACATCTTTCAATTAATTTATTTTTAAGATTAAATCGGAGACATTTATGATTTTAGCTGCAAATACAGTGATTGGTTTGGTGGCCTTTCTACATGTATATTTTATGTTGTTAGAGATGTTTTTTTGGAACAAACCAATGGGCTTAAGAGTCTTTGGGCTCACACAAGAACTGGCTGATGACACCAAAGCCTTGGCAGCCAATCAAGGCCTTTACAATGGATTTTTAGCTGCGGGGTTAATTTGGGGATTGGCTTTGGATTCAGCAGGCTTTGAGATCAAAGTATTCTTTTTAACATGTGTGTTGATTGCTGGGATTTTTGGCGCCTTTACCGCCAATAAAAAAATCTTGTTCGTTCAAGCCATACCGGCAGCACTTGGCTTGGTTTTGTTGTTTTTGGCATAAAGCATTTGGCTTACCAACATAATCAGTGATAAAGCAGTCATTGTTCTGATTGAGTAGGTAGCTGTGGCTTGGTTTTTGTTCTTTTGCCATTCAACAACCAACCAATGGGCGTCCACCTGACCAACAAGGCATAACTACTGATACCTATGGCGAACGTGATGAGTGTAGAAAGCAAAAACTCTACCCACAAATTCCACTGTATATCCAGAAACACAAATTGCACCATAAATAGCACAGGGATATGAATCAGGTATATCCAGTACGATGAATCGGCAATATAACGCACAACTTGTTGCTTTTGGTTCAGCCATTTGTGACCCATGATTAAACAAGATAAAGTCATGTACCAAGCTGTGAAGCTTTCGGCTATGGCCATTAACAAAGTGCCATAAGCAGCTGGCATTCGATAAGCCACATAAACGTATGAGCCAATCCCAGCCGCCAACATCCAAAGTAAATGTCGATCCAGGGATTTGATCAATGATTGGTGCTTAAATAACAAGGCACCAAACAAAAAGAACAAGCCATATAAAGCAAAAGGCCACAACAAAGGCATCAATGTTTCTGGTGCTGGATGTGGTGCAGGTAAGTGATAAAAAACGGGTATTAAAATCAATGGGATGATGACAACCACCACCCAAGGACGCATGAATGATGACAAAGCAGTTGATTGAATGATTTTTAGCATCCACATCACCAGCAAAACCAGGTAAAAGAAACACAAATAATATAAAAACCAAAGGTGTGAGGTGTTAATAGGTTGGTTCGCTGCCACTTCAGAGTTCATGCTGTTTAAAATAAAGTATAAAGCAGGTGACGGTTTTTCAATGTGTACACCGGCCCATGTAATGGCCGCAATAATGGCCCACAACACCAAAGGCAGAAAGATCAAGAAAGGCAACAATACCCGTAAGCCACGATTCATTAAAAATCGGGTCAGGCCTCTTTTCTGAATCAAATAAACGGAGAAAAAACCAGCTATCAGAAAAAATAAAGGCATGCGAAATAAATGAGTAAACCAGGCAAACACATCAATGGCTTCAGATTGTTGGTCAGCGGTGAGCCAGAAAAAATGCATCATTGGACTGTAGGCCAAGCTGGCATGAAACACCACACCCAATAACATCGCCAGTGCTCGCAGGTTATCCATGTAATGGTAACGGATGTTAGGAGTATTCAAATCTATTTTGTGATTTTCTGTAATCATAAGAAATCCTTTTTTCGTGCCTGAACAAAGTAAGTCAAAACTAACACCAAGACCATGAACAGCAATTCAGCCGTAACCAGGGTCAACGCGGTTTTGTTCCATACAGGGATGGAGCTGTCCATGTGAACCTTGATATCCTCGATATTGGATAACCAAAACATGAATAAAGACAGTCCAATGTTGGTCAAAGCCATGATGCCACCTGTTGGCAACTCAAGATTGATGTCCTTAAGTTTAACGTGTTCACCAGCACGATTTTCGTTTTGCATGCAGAAAGCCAGAACAGTCATGGTCATCTCAGTTGTTGGCTAGCTGTTGTAGTCTGGTCAATAATTCTTCGGTACTGATTCCAAATGACTTGGCATGCTCTAATGCACCGCTTAAATGTTTGTCTATTTTTGCTTGCATGATTTGATCTCCTAAATCAACGTTTTGTGCCACGAAGGATCCAACCCCGGCTTGCGTCATCAAAACACCTTCGCGTTCTAACTCTTGATAGGCTCTTTTGACCGTAATAACACTGACTTGAGTGGCCACTGCGAGTTCGCGTATAGAAGGGACTTTGGCTCCTGGGTGCCAATCACCAACAGCAACCAGTTGTTTGATTTGTTCCATGATTTGTAAATACATGGGCCTTCCATCGGTTTGGGATAAGACTAAATATGGATCCATAATGGACTTACTGTGTATAACATATATGCACAGTATATACACAGCTTGATCAAAGTCAAGCCTTAATCATATTGGGCATATTCAATTATTGGTTAAATTCGCGATTAGATTATTTACTCTAATGGCATGTTAGATCATGAAGGTACCTAGACGAACAGAGGAGTAAGAGATGACAAAAGCATGGGTAGTATGGGTTTTATTGGCTGTCACCAGCCACTTACATGCAGAAGACATGGTTAACCATGACCTGTTCACCAACAACCAAGTTCTGAAATTTGAGTCCCTTGAGCAGTTATCAGAATACATCAAAAACAACAAGCCCAGCACTTATCGTTACTTTGAACGCTTGGCGATTCCGGCAAGAAAACGGGTGTTTCATCAGCATCAAGCAGATCAGCAATTAGATATCACTGAAATGGTATTACAAGAATATCGCCATCGGCCCAGAGGTTGAGTTTTATTGAGTTAATAACCACCCAAACAAGTAAAATTTTGGCTTCGCGGGTAGATGAATTATAATGACTGCTTTCATGTCATGAAGTGAATAGTTTGAAACCACTAAATCAAGCATTAATCATTACAAACAGAGGTTCCGGTTTTGCGTAAACCTTTACATGTAGTTATCTTGGCAGCGGGTGCTGGAACCCGAATGCGCTCACAAAAGCTGAAGGTGCTACATGAAGTGGCAGGCACTGCCATGATCGACCATGTCATACAGCTGGCCCAATCATTAAACCCAGCCCAGATCACCTTGGTTTTTGGCCATCATGCCGATCAATTGATTGAGCATTGTCGTGATACCGAGGTTAATTGGGCCGAACAAAAAGAACAATTAGGAACGGGCCATGCTGTTCAACAAGCCGCTGTGTTTTTTGCAGATGATGAAGATGTATTGGTGTTGTATGGTGATGCGCCCTTGGTACAAACTTCTGATCTTAATCAACTCAAAGGCCAACAATTTGTTCTGACTGCCGAAGTGCAAGATCCAACTGGTTATGGACGCATCATCAGATCAGGAGCAGAAATTAATGCCATTGTTGAACAAAAAGATGCCAGTGCGGCACAATTGGCCATCAATGAAGTCAACTCAGGCATCATTCAAGCACCCGCTACACAATTAAAAGATTGGCTCAGTCGCTTATCCAATAACAACCAACAACAAGAATATTATTTAACGGACGTCATTGGTATGGCAGCTGCAGATGGTTCTCCCTTTAAGGCAGAAAAATTAGCAGATGCTGATTCTGTCAAAGGAGCCAATGACATGAAACAATTGGCTGAACTAGAAGACTTGATGCAACAACGTATCCGCAATCAATTGATGCAAGATGGCGTGCGATTGATACGACCTGGAACTGTAGATGTGCGTGGTAAGCTCAGCCATGGTACCGATGTTGTGATTGATAAAGGTGTGTTGATTGAAGGTGAATGCCATTTAGCTGATGGTGTCAGGATTGGTGCTTTCAGTGTGATTAAAGATTGTCAGCTGGCTGCAGGGACAAGGGTAGAACCTCACAGCATGTTAGACGGCGTTAAAACCACTGGGTCCTGTGCAATTGGTCCGTTTGCGCGCTTAAGACCAGGAACCGAATTATCAGCTGGGTGTAAAGTGGGTAATTTTGTGGAAACCAAAAAGATTCGCATGGGTCAAAACAGCAAGGCCAGCCATTTAAGCTATTTAGGTGATGCCGAAATTGGGCAAGCAGTTAACATAGGGGCGGGCACCATCACTTGTAATTATGATGGGGTTAATAAGTTCACCACAACCATCAAAGACGGTGCATTTATTGGGTCAGACAGTCAATTGGTTGCACCGGTTACCATTGGGGTGAATGCCACCATAGGTGCAGGTTCAACAGTCACCAAAGATGCCCCAGATGAAAAATTAACGCTTTCAAGAAGCAGACAAAGAACTGTCGGAAACTGGCAGAAACCGAGAAAAGAATAACATGTGTGGAATCGTTGCAGTCAGTGCCAACCGTAATGTGGTTGACGTCATTATTCATGGCCTACAAACTCTTGAATACCGGGGCTATGATTCGGCTGGCATTGCCATCATTGAAGGCGAAAAAATTGCCATCCGTAAACAAGCGGGTAAGCTGAATAACCTGATACAGGAGTTAGCAGATCACCCCGTATCAGGTCAAGTAGGTATCGGCCATACCCGCTGGGCCACCCATGGCGAGCCCACTTCAGCCAATGCCCATCCGCATGATTCAAATAATGCCATAGCTGTCGTACATAATGGCATCATTGAAAATTATCGTCCCTTACGTGAGATGTTGTTAGCAGAAGGCTATGAATTTAAATCTGAAACTGACACAGAAACATTGGTTCATTTAATTCATCATTACCAAGCCAAAGGCTTGAGTTTTTCTGCTGCCAGCCATCAGGCCATCAGACAATTAGAAGGGGCTTATGCGGTTGCCATCACCTGTATGTCAGATCCAAATAGAATCATTGCTGCAAGGAAAGGCAGCCCATTGGTTGTTGGGTTAGGCGAGGGTGAAAACTATGTGGCTTCAGATGTTCAGGCATTGATCAATGAAACCAATCAGTTTTATTATTTAGAAGAAGGTGACATCGTTGAAATTACCCAAGACAGCTGTTTGATTTATGATGCTGATGATCAACTGGTAGAACGCGAATTAAAGACAGTTTCTTTGTCATCTGATGCCCTAAGCAAAGATGGGTTTGCGCATTACATGCTGAAAGAAATTCATGAACAACCCACAGCAGTGGCTAATACGATAGCCGATCGATTGTACAACGATCAAATTTCAAAGTATTTCATTGATAAAGACACCGCAGCCATTCTTGAACAAGTGGAAAACATTCACATCATCGCATGTGGTACCTCATACCATGCCGGCTTGGTGGCGCGGTATTGGCTGGAGGCCATCACCCAAATTCCCACTCAAGTTGAAATAGCCAGTGAATACCGATACCGCAAACCAGTGGTACCTAAAAACACTTTGTTCTTAACCATTTCACAATCTGGCGAAACAGCTGACTCGTTGGCGGCTTTGAGGTTTGCAAAAACAGCAAACTACTTGTCAACATTTGCAGTTTGTAATGTGGCCAATTCAAGTTTGGATCGCGAAACTGATGTGTGCTTTTTGACGCATGCAGGTCCTGAAATTGGGGTGGCATCAACCAAAGCTTTGACCACACAATTGGCTGTCCTGGCCTTATTGACCCTAAAGTTAGCCGAGATTAAGAATGTGGATCAGGCGATCCGTCGAAATTTGGCACAACAGTTAAGAACCTTACCTGGCATCATCAACCAAGCTTTGTTACTGAATGATCAAATCAAAGTCATCGCCGAACAAATTGAGCGTCGTGATAATGCCTTGTTTTTAGGCAGAGGTGTGCATTACCCCATTGCATTGGAAGGCGCTTTAAAACTCAAAGAAATATCCTACATTCATGCTGAAGGTTATCCAGCTGGCGAATTGAAACACGGACCATTGGCCTTGGTCGATGAAAAGATGCCAGTCATCGCTGTGTGCCCCAATGATGCCCTGTTAGAAAAGTTGGAATCGAACATTGAAGAAGTTCGCGCACGAGGTGGTGAACTGTATGCTTTTGTAGATCATAAAAGCCAACATGGTTTGAAAGACCGTGTGAATCACTTGATTGAACTAGAAGCCAGTGGTACCTTTACTTCACCCATAGTCTTCAATGTACCGCTACAACTGCTTTCTTATCATGTGGCTGTGTTGCGAGGTACTGATG
>JBPOFV010000032.1:0-11534 GCA_051252335.1 Marinicella sp.
ATTCATTGGCATCACTGGGTTCGAATCCTTGCCATAATTGAGTGGCGATGTTGGCCAGTCGTTGCGTGATTTTTTGACAAGCTATAGCGGCCGCAGCACAATTGATGTCGCTGCCACTGGAAGCTGCGGTGGCTGAAGTGTTGGCATTTTTTTCGGTTGAAGTAGGCATCAATCGGATATTCGTTTCATTGATTCCCAGCGCTTCACTAACGACTTTGCGAATTTTGCTGTTAACTCCTTGCCCCATTTCAGTGGCGCCAGTAGATACTTGGACTGTGCCATCAACATGAACATTCACCAGGGCATTGCCTTGATTGAGGAAGCGAGTGGTGAATGAAATGCCAAATTTAACGGCTGTCAGGGCCAAGCCTTTTTTTAAGGTCTTGTGGTGTTGGTTAAAATCATTGATTTCTTGTCTGCGTTGTCGATACTCGGCAGATTTTTCAAGTTGATTAAACAATTCAGGCAGGACGTTGTTTTCAACTTTTTGGTCGTAGTGTGTGAGGCTGTCATCGCCTTGGTAACAATTTATTTTTCTGACGTCTAAAGCATCTAAATTACGGTGTAAGGCAATTTCTTCCATGATGTGTTCAATGACAGCTGCTCCCTGAGGTCCGCCAAAACCTCTAAAAGCCGTGTGCGGATGGGTATGAGTCTGACAAATGGTGCCGGTAATTTTCGCATGTGGTAAATGGTAAGCGTTATCGACATGAAACATGGCCCGTTGGAGAATTGCAGGGGTGAGGTCAATGTAGGCGCCACCATCGGTGAAGAAGTTAACATTCAAAGCTTGTAACTTGCCATCATCATCAAAGGCCACTTGGTAGTCATTACAAAAAGGATGGCGTTTTCCAGTGGCAATCATGTCATCATCTTTGTTCAAAACCAAACGCGCTGGTCGCTTATTTTTGTGTGCAACCAAAGCGGCTAAAGCTGCATAGTGTGCAGACTGTGACTCTTTACCACCGAAGCCACCACCCATGCGTTTGACTGTACTGACAACCTGGTGGTGTTTCAGTCCTAAGGCACTGGCCACCACATGTTGAACTTCGGTAGGATGTTGGGCGGAAACATGCACATGAATACAATCATTTTCTTCAGGGTAGGCAATGGAGGCCTGAGATTCCAGATAGAATTGCTCTTGACCACCATTAATAAACTGTCCAGTTAATAAGTGTTTTGCTCGTTTAAACTCAGTGGTGGTGTCACCGGTTTCAATCGCGTAAGTTTCGCCCATATAACGCCTTTGTTCACGCGCTTGTTTTAGAGTTAGAGTCGGTTCTTTGGCTGCGATGTCTATGTTGATGGCGGCTTTTGCAGCCAAGCCAGCTTGTTTGGATTCGGCAGCAATAACCAAGATAGGTTCGCCAATGTAATGCACTGTTTTCTCAGCCAGTAAGGGTTGATCCTTAACAATTGAACCCCAGCGGTTGTTGGCTAAATCTTTATAAGAGTAGATGGCTTTGACGCCTTCAATGGAAAGTGCTTGTTCAATGTCTATCAGGGTGATGTCGCCATAAGCGATTTCAGAATAAACCACTTCAACGGTGAGCTCACCGGCCATTTTAGGTCGGTCATCAATGAATTCTGAAGTGCCTGTCACATGGCTGGTGGCTGAATCATGAGGTAAGTCCTTGAATGCCATCAGTAATTAGCCTTCCACTGTTGTAATTCATCCATGAATTTATGATACAAATTAGCAACCAATAACTCACGATATACTTGACTGCCTCGAACGTCAGACATGGGTGTGACTTGAGCTGCTATTTCAGCCGCTGTTTGTTCACAGACAGATGCATCAATCAAATCTTGACGTTTTTTACCGAGTAATTTTTGCTCAACGACTGGCAACCTGATTGGAGTTGCCGCAACCCCACCTAAGGCTATGGCCGTAAGTTGTAATGTGTCGTTTTGATCGAAACTCATCATGAAAGCAGCAGACACACAACTGATGTCTAAATCACGGCGTTGTGAAACTTTATATAAACGCAATAAACAGTGATCCGGTTTATTGGGGATTTCTACATGGCTGATGAGTTCATCGGCTGCCAGGTCCATCTTTTTGTATCCCAAGTAAAATTGGTTGATGTTAAGGCGTCTATTTTTACTTGGGCTGTGCAGGGTCAAAACTGCATCCATGGCCAATAAAAAAGGTAAATTATCTCCAATCGGCGAACCATTGGCAATGTTGCCAATCAATGTGCCATTATTTTTAATTTGCGGCGAAGCAAAGATGTGCATAAATTCAACCCATTCAGGGTGTCTTTCTTGCAATGCCTGCTCAAGTTCTGTCAACGTCACTCGGGCACCTATCCGAACAGAGTCTTGATTGAATGTGACTTCATGCAATTCTTCAATCAAGTTCAGGTTGATGACTTGTTGTTGCTGCCAATGGCCCTTGTTGTATTGCACGCCTAAATCTGTCGCAGCTGCAAATACCTGATGCTTATCCTTGGCCTTGAATTGAGCAGCTTCGATGATGTTTGTGGGACTGACAAAACTGTTTTTTTCATGCTTCATCTTGATGCCTATTTGTGCGTGTTGTTGCAGGTCTTTATGTACAGCAGCGGTGTGGTAGCGTTGTTTGATGCTTTGATACGTGTTATCAGTTTCAACTGAAGTGATGGCATTGATGATGGATTGATAGCCAGTGCATCGACAGAGATTGCCGGTGAGGTAATTGCGCGCTTGTTGAGGACTTATGGTGGAGTTAGCACCTTTCTTCTCCAGCATTCCTGTGGCAGCCATGGCAAATCCAGGTGTACAAAATCCACATTGGGTGGCTTGTGCATTGATCAAGGCAGTCTGAACAGGATGTAACTGTTCAGAATCATCCTGGTTTTCCGGTAATCCTTCTATGGTTATGATTTGCGTGCAGTCCAGACCATGCATGAATTGGATACATGCATTGATGGTTCGATATGTCACTGCTGCTTGATTTGCATTGGGCTTAACTTGCCCAACTAAAACACTACAAGCACCACAATCACCTTCGGCACAGACCACTTTGGTTCCTGTTAATTGGCGTTCATAACGCAAATAGTCAGACAGTGTCATGAAAGCCTGTGTCCCGCGTATCTCACGTCGTTCGCCATTGAGGTAAATTAATATGTGGTCTCTGCTTTTGGTCATGAGGCTTGTTGAGTGCGATTGGCCACAATTTTGACAAATGATTTACAGCGCACTTCATCTAAACTTAATCCTGTGGCTGTGATTTCATCTTCTGTAATGGCGCCACAATTAAGCGCCCTTAAAAAGAAATTGAGTAAACCTTGCCCTGTGGCAGCATCATCAAACACATCACCAACCAAAGTGGCTTGGGCGGCTTTGTCGATGAAGTTCTTAAGTCTGATAGAGGCTTGCTCAAGACTTGATAAGAAAAAAGTATAGCTGGCTGCGTAACGAATAGGAATTTGAGCTGGGTGTAAATCCCAACCTTGATAGAATCCCATTTCAAGTGAGTGGTTGATGTGATCAAAGCTGAGTTTCCAGGCATCATGCACTGTTTTTGTATCGCCAATCGGCATGATACTGGTGGCACCGTTAGATAGCCATACACCGGTGCCAGCAAAAGCCAGTTTCATCATTTGTAAGGCAAAGTCACAGCTGGGATGATCCATGGTTTGATAGGCTGCGGTGATATCGAAACTGGCGGTATAGTCATAAGTTCCAAAATGGGCGCCGCGACAACGTCCAGCACAGGCTTTATAAATTAAAGGTAAATGACAAACCCCATCTTGAGAGACGAGGGCTTGGGTGTTTTCTACCATGACCTCAATAATGATGCTGCCTTGTGCCAATTGAAGTTTGGCTTCAATGTGATCAAGTAATTGCACCAAAGCAGTGACCTGCTCTGGGATCAACACTTTCGGTAATGTAACCACAAAATTTTCAGGCACTTGGTTGTTGTTGGCTCGTACCAAGGTGCTGATAAACAGGTCTAATGTACGTGCACTGCGATGTTTAAGTTCTTCATTGAATGGTTTAATCCGAATGCCCATAAAGGGTGCTGCCATGTTATTTTGTATGGCAAGGGCTAACTGCTCTGCGGCAAATATGGCCGTTGCATCTTCTTCGGCATCGGGTCGATTTCCATAGCCATCTTCAAAATCAATGCGAAAGTCTTCAACTGCACAGCGTTGCAGCCTTTGTTCTACCCGTTGATAAATTTGTTGCCACAAGTTTTCATCACCAGGTAGGTTTAAAGCTTCAGCAAATACTTTGGCATCTGGTGCATATTGTTTGAATGCCTTGAGTGATAATTCGCCTATCTTTTGTGTCGAAGTGGCTTTATAAAGTTGGGCACCCCCGTACAAGGTATGGGTAGGTTGCAAGGCTTCTCTGTCGCCAGGGTAATGCTGATTGTATTTTTGATTGGCTTGGGCCAATGTAGAAAAAATGGCATCTAATTGATTGGGGTCAGTGACTGTAGACATCAGCTTCCTCGGTAGGTTGAATAACTGAAAGGGCTTAACAGCAAAGGCACATGGTAATGAGCTTGCGCATCCAGTACCCGAAATGGGATCACCACTTTAGGGAAAAAGCCAAGGCCTTGGTGGTATGAATCCGTGTCAAAAGTGATTTGATAGTGTCCAGCTTGGTGCAATTGGCTGAAATGATCTTGGTTCCATTGCATGATCCGTCCATCATCATCAGTGACGCCACTTGCGACCAATGTGTTTTTACCATCTTGAATTAATTCTAGGGTAACTTCAATACCAGCTGCAGGTTGTCCTTTGGCAGTGTCAAGAATGTGTGTGGTTATTGGGCTCATTAAATTCTCTGTGTTTTGTCAGTTGTTGTGATTGTTTATGTTCATATACATTATAGTAGCAAAAGCTCAATCTGGTGAGCCATTCAGTAACTTCTCAAGTCTTAAGTGGGTGATTTTATTTTGTTCCTTCGCTGCAATGTGTAGTTCTTCAGAATGGTTGTTGGCCATGCGATTTTTGAGTAAAGCCAACATTTGACTGGCAGATTTTCCGGTGGCACAAACAATAAAAATAAAGCCAAATTTTTTCAAGTACGCTTGATTTGCTGATTGTAGTTCAAGCAAGGTTTCATCCGATGCATGGTTACTGCCTTGTTGTTCATCGCCTGCCCAGGCTGCTGTATCTTGAAATTTTTCTTTCAATGCATTCAAATCACCAATCATGGGGTGATGAGTGAAGGCTTCCAAGTAATCTTCATCATCTAATTCTTGCCAAATGGTGTCACAGGTTACATGTAACATTTCAATACTGGGAAAAGGGTGAAAATGAGCCATGGCGTTACACCATGCATTGGCGCCACAGCAGGTTTTGAGTGTTTTTATTAAGTCGTCTGTAGACAGTTGATTCAGTTGTGTTAAATTCATACTCATTCAGGTTGACCAAGCATTCAGCGGTTGGAAGACAGCTTTCCATTAAGGCGTAAGCGAGAAATTCCGCCATCAGGGAAGATGTTAAATCTGATGTGACTGACTGGCTTATGGTGCAGTAATTGTTGATCAAAATAATGCTGGTCATGGGCACTTAATTTTGTTTCTGGCAACAGCTGGGCCCAATCTAATTCTTGCAACTCATCGTCAGTAGCAGCTGGCGCATAGGCTGATTCCAATGAACAGCGATCCGGGTAATTACCTTTGAAGTGGTGAGTGTCTACTTCAATCAAATCAATGATACCTGCATGGCCTAGTTTTAAAATTGACCAGTCATGCCCTGGACCTCGGCGTCTTTTGGTTTCCCAACCATCACCCATATTGATGCCTCTACCGGGCATGATGAGGTTGTCTTTGGAACTGAAAAACATGTCATTGCAACTGATCACACGGCCGCCATTTTCCACAGCCACCAGGTCAATAACTTGATCCTTGGCCACTCGATTCCAATCTGGCCTTACTTCGCCATATACTTTTAATCTGGCTACACCGCCATCTGGGTAAATATGCAGTCTTAAATGAGTCCATTCTTCAGTTGAACCGATTTCAAATAAATTTTGTGAGCCAGGATCTAATGAAGATTTGGGTAAAATCTCAATCCAATCTTGCTCTTCAGGTGAATGTTCGACGCATGCGGCTTCAAGTGAAGCATGTGGTGGGTGGTTGCCCAAAAAGTGATTGGTATCTATATCCACACCATGGATGACGCCACGTAAACCAAGTTTTAAAGTGCACCAGTCATGGCCACTGACTCTTTTTCTTCTGCTTTCCCAACCATCCATCCATTTGCCTCGGTCGGTGTATTTATCCTCAATAAAAATGCCACGTCCTGCCTTGATTAAATTTTCTTTTTCGGCAAAAAAATCATCACTGGTATCCAGAACCAATCCGCCGACACGTTCGGCAGCTAAGTCTATAAGCTGGGTAAAGTCTTTCATATTAAAGATTGTCCTTTGGGTATGTCGTTAAAATGTGTCTGGTCGTCTTTGTTGTAAACCAACTCACCTCTGAGAATGGTGTGGTGTACTAGCCCATAAACTTCTATTTGTTCATAGGCTGAAGATTTGTGTTTATGAAAGGTTTTTTTGGCATCGATGATTTGAATTTGTTTGGGATCCCAAATGACTAAGTCAGCATCATAACCTAACTCTAATTGACCTTTGCGGTGATGTAGATTGCTCAAATAAGCCGGCTTTTCACACATCCACTTCACTAAATCAGTCATGCTAAAACCTCTTTTTTTAATCGCGGTCCAAATTAAGCTCAAGCCATATTGTAAGGATGAAATACCGCCCCATGCTTCCCACAGGTTTTGTTCTTTTAATAACTTCAATGCAGGCGTGCATGGAGAATGATCTGAAACGATAAAGTCGATGGTGCCGTTGGCTAAGCCTTGCCACAATAAATCTTGGTTCGCCAAGCTGCGGATCGGTGGACAGCATTTAAACCGAGCATCGCCATCGGGAATTTGTTCTGCAGCTAAGGTTAAATAATGCGGACATGTTTCAGCACTGATTGGTACCCCTTCCGACTTGGCTTGTGCAATCATATCTATGGCTTGAGCTGAACTGAGATGAACCACATGAACTTTACAGTTGTGTTTGGTAGCCAAGGCGATGATGGCAGCTATGGCATCCACTTCCCAAGAGTCCGGGCGAGATCCCAGAAAAGTTTGATATCTTGTTAAGTCGTCACTTTGCCATTTGGGTTCGTTGTTACTGGGCAATTCAGCATGGACCAACAAAGTGGCGTTGGCTGCCGATAAAATTGGCATGGCTTGATCTAAAGTGGCTAAATCGCTGGCCGGAAATTCCTCAACACCAGAATCTATCATGAAGGCTTTGAAGCTATTAACCCCGACATCAATGAGCGATTTTAAATCATTTGAATTGCCAGGTATAACACCTCCATGGAAGCCAATATCAACCCAAAGTTGGTTGGCTAGGCAAGCCATTTTAGTCTGCAATGATTGTAAATCAGTGGTAACCGGAATACAGTTCAATGGCATGTCAATGACGGTGGTTATGCCACCAGCCGCCGCCGCTTGTGTGGCACTGTTAAATCCTTCCCATTCAGTTCGACCAGGCTCATTGATGTGGACATGGCTGTCGACCAAGCCTGGCATGATAACCAGGTCTCCAAAGTCAGTATGTAGACAATGATCAGGTAAATGTTTTGGGCCTAATTTCTGATTCGTATGGATGGCTGATATTTTGCCATGTTCAACCACAACCATGGCAGCTTGTAATTGCCCTTGATAAAAAACTTGGGTGGATGAAAAAGCTTTCATGGGTTTATTGAGAAGTTTCCGACTGGGTGGTTTTCCCCATCAACCACTGGTTTAACTTTTGTCGTTCTTCATCGGTCATTAATGTGGTGTTTCCTAAAGGCATGATTTTGGCATTGATGGCTTGTGCCCTTATGGATTCTGCATGGATGACAAGCTGATCGACACTTTCAAGAATCATGTCTTTGGGTGCAGTGGTAAAGACTTCAGAAGTGGGCTGACTGGCATGACAACTTTGACAATGCTTTTCCATCATCCGCATAACCTGAGAATCTGTCACTGTCTGGTCTGTAGCATTCATGTCAGTATTGGGTTTAGTCAGGATAACTAAGCCAACCATGGCTAACGCTGCCAAAGGCAATAACCACATGTTCTTTTGGCCTTTACCTTTAAGATTAAACCAATGACGAACCATGACACCTATCAAGATTAAGATGGCTAAGATCAACCAACTGTGGGTGTTGCCAAATGTACTGGGAAAGTGGTTGCTGATCATGATGAACAACACAGGTAAGGTCATGTAGTTATTGTGGATAGATCGCATCAGCGCTTTTTCACCCAAGCTGGGGTCATTGATTTCACCCTTGATCGCGGCATTGACCATGGTTTTTTGGGAAGGAATAATCACAAAAAATACATTGGCAACCATTAAGGTACCGAGCATGGCGCCCACATGAATATAAGCAGCTCTGGCGCTGATAAACTGAGTCAAAACATAGGTCAGCGCAACCACCAAGATCAATCCCAGTAAGGCAAATATTTTTTGCTTATTGACCAGTTTCGACTTGCACAGTAAGTCATAAACAACCCAGCCCAGCACCAAGGTGGCCACCCCTAACCCTATGGCTTGTAGGCTGGTTAGATCAGATACTGTCGGGTCTAACATGTATACCTTGGCATTGAAATAATACACAATGGTCATCAATGCAACGCCTGATAACCAGGTAAAATAAGCTTCGTATTTAAACCAATGCAAATGGTCCGGAATGGTTTGTGGTGCGTGTTTGTACTTTTCTAAATAATAAAATCCGCCCCCATGAATGGCCCATAAATTTCCAGCCAGTTCTTGGCGTAAATTTACAGTTCGGTTTAAATTGTTTTCTAAAAAAATAAAATAGAAAGAGGCTCCAATCCAGGCGATGCCGGTAATGATATGTATCCAACGTACCGATAAATTCAACCATTCAATGATATGTGCTTCCAATTCTATTCTTCTGAGTTAATGGGTAAGAGATTAATTATAAAGTCTGGGAATATTTTTGTACACAGCTAGTCCGATAGAGAGGCCTGGTGTCAAAAATTGAAATTTTCATTGCCAATCCTGAATTAATATTGAACTATGGTGAATCATATATTGGTTGTCAATGCATCCAATTGCGTGTTTTATTGACTCTAATGTATAGGTTGTCGTGAAATAAAGACCTATTTTTATATTTCATGTCAACCGATCAGGAGTTTGTTACGTTGTAAAATAGCTTGGCTCAAATTAGCTGGAGAATGGTTTGAAAATAATTCTGATAATGATCTGTGTGATGCTGACTTCTGTCAGTGAGGGTGTTGAATTGCATACCGGGTTAAATGGTCCGTGGCATCAGCCTGAAAACCCTGGACAAGGCTTGGTGTTACACATCATTCCTGAAAGCAATCAAATATTCATTGCTTGGTTTACCTATGAAGAGACTGGCGGCAAGCAAATGTGGTTAACTGCACAAGGTAGTTTAGATACCAATCCGATTAATTTGGAGATTTACGAATCAACAGGAGGGATGTTAAACACCAATCAGCCTCCACCAGTTCAAACCACTTGGGGAACAGGAACGATAGAATTTCAGAGTTGTGCGGCCGCCGTATTTAATTTCAATGGCAGCACTTCGGGTACCATTGCTCTGAGCCGCATTACGGCTCCTTTAAATTGTAGTGAGGTGAGATGATGAAACTCATATTCTTGCTGATAATAATGCTCAGTACAAACATGGTTCGAGCCGCTACGCACTCAGTCAAAGTTTATGGCAACCGCTTTGAACCTGAAGTGGTGGTGGTACAGTCCGGTGACACCGTTGAATGGCTGGTACAGGCTGGCAACCATCAAATTTCTTCGACCGTTAATAATCATGACATCAGCTTCACATCCCCGAATTTGAGCCCCAATGATCAATTTTCGGTGGTTATCAATGGCACAAGCGGAGAAATCAGATACAGCAGTTCTGCTGATACAGGGATGCAAGGCGCCATATTAATTGAGTCTGCCGCCAATAATTTTGTGATTGATGAAAAGATCAATGCAGCCTACCACAACCCTTCAACACCTGGCCAAGGCTTTCTTTTTGAGTATGTGCCAAGCACTCAATTAATGATCGCCTATTGGTTTACCTATAACAAAGCGGGTGACAATCAACAGTGGTTAATTGCAACTGGCACGCCAGCAGGTAACCGGGTGACATTAGCCGTTGTGGAGCCAACAGGAGGCCAACTAAATGCCACGCAACCCATCACTTCCGAAACTTGGGGTGAAGTGACCATTGAATTCGAAAATTGCTTTCAAGCCACAGCTTACTTCAATGCCGATGTTGAAAAGCATTCTGGCGACTTTCCTCTGGAAAGGTTGTATTTAGCGCAAAATTGCCAATAGGAGATAGACTCATGATGAAAGTAAATAGTAATCAGCAACAAATCGCAAGAGTCTCTCAAATGTTGGTTAACAGTGACATGGGCCAGGTTCCAGCGTTGCATAATAAGGTGGGTAGCAATCCTCAATTAATGAACGAATCTGAAACAGATGCACTGGTTCATTTATTAAATCGCATCAGTTATGGGTATTCAAGTGAAGAATTGGCGTATGCAAAAAGCATCGGTTTTGATGCCTATTTAGAAAACCAACTGGCACCTGAAAACTTGAACACAGCTGCGGTAGATAATTTGTTGAATCAGGCATTCTCATCATTGCAAATGTCATATTCGGAAGTCATCGCACGCACACGCACCGATGATGAGTTTAATCCAGCGTTTGAGCTGATTGCGGCAACGCTGATTCGTGCGGCCTACAACCCAACTCAGCTGTTTGAAACCATGGTCGAGTTTTGGTCCAATCATTTCAACGTCAATCTCTTTGACGGGCCAATTCAATTGTTTAAAGGCATAGATGACAGGGATAATATACGTCCCCATGCATTGGGTAAGTTTAAGGATTTATTACATGCCAACGCCAAAAGTCCCGCCATGCTTGTTTACCTGGACGGGTTTTCGAATACCGCCGATGGACCGAATGAAAACTATGCACGAGAATTGATGGAGTTACATACTTTAGGTGTCAATGGTGGCTATACCGAAACTGATGTCAAAGAAGTGGCACGTTGTTTTACCGGTTGGACCATCACAGAATCAGCGAATGATTTGTTTACTTTCTTTGCGCCCAATCATGACACGGGCAGTAAAACAGTGCTGGGACAAACCATACCAGCTGGTGGAGGTGTGGAAGACGGTGAAGCTGTTTTGGACATACTTGCCAGTCATCCATCTACTGCCGCATTTGTAGCAAAAAAATTATGTAAAAGATTTGTCAGCGATACACCGCCTCAAACAATAGTTGATGCTGTGGCTGTTACATTTTTACAAACTGAAGGTGACATCAAATCTATGCTCCGGGAATTATTCTGGCATGCTGAATTTAATCAATCCATGGGGCTTAAGTTCAAACGGCCGGTAGAATACGTGCTGACAATTTTCAGATCTCTCCCAAGTATTGCAGCTGGTCGTCCTTTGGAGTTCATATATCGGCAAGTCAGAAATTTAGGCCAGACACCTTTCAGTTATCCAGCACCCACCGGCTAC
>JBPOFV010000033.1:0-11490 GCA_051252335.1 Marinicella sp.
GGATTTGCACCCAGACCAGCGTGGCGACCAGTAACAAAGTTTGAACGTCGCGGACAGAAACTTGAACATGGCACTTATGATTTAATCATGCAAAAAATCTGATGGAAATGTTGCCACTCACAAACGAGATGCTCATGGTCTTTGCCATTTTGGCTTACACCGTGTTGATGTTTGTGACTGAAGTGATCAGGATTGATGTCGCTGCTTTACTTATTCTAGTTATGCTGGGCCTCACAGGCTTAGTACCAGACACCCATTTATTTGATGGTTTTGCCTCCAATGCGGTGATTGCAATCATTGCTGTGATGATTTTAGGGGCTGGATTAGATCGCACAGGTGTTATGACCGCAGTGGCCAACTTGATATTGAGAGTTGGTGGAAAAACTGAGAAATCTGTGATGCCGGTGGTGTCATTAACAGTAGGTGGCATTTCTGGCTTCATGCAAAATGTGGGCGCCACTGCTCTCTTTTTACCCGTCATGAGTAAAATATCCAGTGCCGCAGATTTGCCTATATCTCGCTTATTGATGCCCATGGGATTTTGTGCCATTTTAGGTGGTACAGTTACCATGGTTGGTTCCTCCCCCCTGATTTTATTGAATGATTTGATTGAAACATCTAATCGCTCATTACCACCAGGGGCAGACACGATGTCAACGTTTAGTTTATTTGCCACTACCCCCATAGGTTTGGCTCTGTTAGCCAGCGGTGTCATGTACTTCCTGATTATTGGTCGATTTTTACTGCCTCAAGATAAAGACATCACCCATATCAACAACCACAAGTCAGACAGCTATTTCAGAGACAATTATGGGATTGAAAAAAACATCACTGAAATGATTGTTAACAAAGACAGTCCTCTGGTCGGGAAAATGATTCAAGAGCTTGAGTTTGATAATCACATTCCCAATATCGTCGCTCTATTTACTGAAGGCGAATCCATGTTATCCCCACCCCGAAGTAAGTTCATTTGGACTGGTGCCACCGTAGGGGTTATGGGCAGTCAGGAACAAATTCAAACTTTTGCTGAAGAATTCAATTTAACGATCTTACCTAAGTTAAAACATTTCAAGTTACATTTTAATCCATCAATCTCAGGTACTTCAGAGGCAGTGGTGGTCCCAGGTTCCAGATACCTGGGCGTCAAATTAAAAGAGTTTCACTTTCGCAAAGAGTTTGCCATCACTATTTTGGCAGTTTCAAGAAACAATCGAATATACAACGGCGAAGAGATGTATAACTTGGAATTACAGTTGGGTGACACTTTTATCATTCACGGCCGTTGGACTGATCAAATGGGGCTGGGTAGATCACGCAATGTGGCACTGGTCAGCGATGTACCAGCTGAACCACAAAGGCCACAAAAAATTCCATTTGCCTTGCTGTTTTTTGCCCTGAGTTTATGTTTGGTTATATTCACCGATTTAAAATTATCTTTATCATTATTAACCGGTGCCATTGGCATGATCATATTTGGTGTTTTGAACATGGATGAAGCCTATCGAGCGGTCAGCTGGAAAACTGTTTTTCTGCTGGCTTGTTTGATTCCATTGGGGTATGCCATGGAGCATACCGGAGCTGCTGCCTGGATTGCTCAATATGTGATTCAAGCATTGGGTGAAGTACCACAGATCGTGTATCAACTAGCGATCGCCACTTTAGCCACTTTATTCTCACTGGTGATGTCTAATGTGGGAGCCACTGTATTGTTGGTGCCTCTGGCTATAAACATTGCGATAGAAACTGGCGGCAACCCAATGGTGTATGCTTTGATTGTTGCCATTTCAACATCCAATGCATTTATTCTTCCCACTCACCAAGTATCAGCCCTGATCATGGGACCTGGAGGTTATGCAGTTAAAGATTTCATCAAAGTTGGTAGTTTAATGACTGTTATCTTTATTACAGTTTCTCTTACCATGATTAACTGGCTCTTTTAATTTGGCAGGCCTGTTCAATTTTTATCTTAAACATCTCACTCAACAATCTTTTACTCTCTAAATCAATACCATGTTTGCAATAGTTACATTCTGACAATTGATTGATTATTAATTCAATTTCTTTCATGACTTTTTTTAATTCGATTTGATTCACATCTACACCTTGTATTAATTCTTTCACTGTACTTGAATTATATGAGCCACTTACTTGATGAAACCACCGCAATATTCTGACTGACTTGTAAGAAAAAGTTGACAGCCATGGTATAATTACGCCGTTTAATTGAACTGATTACATATGATAAAACTGGTGTTATTAAGGCATGGCGAAAGCGAATGGAATTTGGCCAATCGATTTACTGGCTGGAAAGATGTCGATTTGACTGAGAATGGTATTGAGCAAGCTCAATCTGCTGGACAATTATTGTTAGATGCTGGATTTGAATTTGATCAAGCTTATACATCAGTGCTTAAACGAGCCATTAAAACATTTAATTTAGCCGCTGATGTAATGGACCAGTCCTGGCTGCCTGTTACGCGCAGCTGGCGCTTAAATGAACGGCATTATGGCGCATTACAAGGGCTAAATAAAGCCGAAACAGCAGCCAAATACGGTGATGAACAAGTTCACATCTGGCGTCGCAGTTACGCCACACCACCTCCAAAACTTGATTGGGATGATGAGAGGAATATAGCATCCGACAGAAGATACCAAGCATTAAGCAAAGAGCAGATTCCATTAGGTGAATGCTTAAAAGACACGGTAGAGCGGGTACTGCCTTTTTGGCATGAATACATTGTCCCAGACCTAAAAGCTGGGAAAAAACTGATCATTGCAGCACACGGTAATTCTCTGCGCTCAGTGGTGCAATATTTAGACAAGGTTTCTGAAGACGAGATTCTGAAACTAAACATACCAACAGGTGTGCCATTGGTTTATGAATTGGATGAAAATTTACAGCCAATTAAAAGTTATTATCTTGGAGATCAACAACAATTAAGTGCTGCCATTGATGCCGTGGCAAAACAAGGGCAAGCACAGTAATTTGCCTACTGAGATAATTAATCATGAAAGAACTCAAAACACAAAATAAATACCCACTGTTGGATGAAATTGACATCCCTGCTGATCTGAGAAAACTTGAAAAACCTCAACTCAAACAGGCAGCAGATGAGTTGCGAGCTTATTTGATCGATCAAATCTCTCAAAGTGGCGGTCATTTTGGATCTGGCCTTGGCACAGTAGAATTAACGGTGGCTTTGCACTATGTTTTCCAAACGCCACATGATCGAATTGTCTGGGATGTAGGACACCAAGCTTATCCACACAAAATCTTAACCGGACGTAAAGATCTGCTTACTACCATAAAAAAGAAAAATGGCTTGGCACCCTTCCCTAAGCGAACAGAAAGCGAATACGATACCTTTGGAGTTGGGCATTCCTCAACCTCTATTGGTGCTGCCTTAGGCATGTCTTTGGGCAGTCAGATCACAGGGCTTGAACGAGAAGTTGTGGCTGTGATTGGTGATGGCGCCATGACTGCGGGCATGGCGTATGAAGCACTGAACCATGGCGGTGAATTAGACACCAATATGCTGGTTGTATTGAATGAGAACGAAATGTCAATTTCACCCAATGTAGGTGCTTTAGCAAAAATGCTGATTAAAATTGTCAGTGGCAGGACTTATAACAGGATGCGCGAGAAATCTAAAAGAATTATGCGCAGAGGCTCTTGGCTATGGAAATTCATGTCGCGCTGGGAAGAACATGCGAAAGGGATGTTTGTTCCCAACACCCTATTCGAAGAGTTAGGCTTTCATCATTTAGGACCCATTGATGGTCACGATGTCAACCAGTTGGTTGAAAAGCTTGAAGTTGCCAAAGAAATCAATGGTCCAAAATTACTGCACATCATTACTAAAAAAGGCAAAGGCTATAAACCAGCTGAAGATGACCCCATTAAGTACCATGCAGTGGGTCAATTCGACCCCAAAGTTGGTATACAATCCAAAAACAAGCCCTCAAAACCAAGTTATACAGAAGTATTTGGTCAATGGTTATGTGATATGGCCAGGCTTGATAATAAATTAGTTGGTATAACACCTGCCATGCGTGAAGGTTCTGGCTTGGTCGAGTTTTCAAAACTATTTCCGAAAAGATATTTTGACGTTGGTATTGCTGAACAACATGCCGTCACTTTAGCGGCTGGCATGGCCTGTGAAGGCGCCAAGCCTGTGGTGGCTATTTACTCCACTTTCTTACAACGAGCCTATGACCAATTAATTCATGATGTAGCCATTCAAAAACTAGATGTCTTATTTGCCATTGATCGTGGAGGAGTGGTTGGTCCTGATGGGGCAACGCATGCTGGCAATATGGATATAAGCTTTTTACGTTGTGTACCAAATATGACCATCATGGCACCTGCCAATGAAAATGAATGCCGTCAAATGCTTTATACCGGCTACCAACTCAATGGACCGGCAGCTGTCCGCTACCCAAGAGGTAAAGGACCCGGCGAAGCCATAGTGCCTAAAATGTCTGAAATTGAAATTGGGCAATCCGTAAGAACCAGAAAAGGTGCAAAAAACATCGCCATCCTATCCTTTGGCGCCTTACTCAATGAAGCTGAAGTGGTGGCCGAACAACTTGATGCCACCCTGGTTAACATGAGATTCATTAAGCCCATAGATAAATCAATGATTGAAAAGATGGCTCGCACACATAATTTTATAGTAACCCTAGAGGACAATGTCATTCAAGGGGGCGCAGGCAGTGCAGTGAACGAAGTTTTACATGAACTGAAATTACAGACGCTGGTCTTGAATCTAGGTTTACCTGATTATTTTCAAGATCATGGTTCCAGGGAAGAGTTGTTAGATGAAGCGGGATTAAGTGCAGAGCAGATCTTGAAACAAATTAACGATTTCGAATTAAAAAATCACAACACCAAGGTGTTTTCTATTTAATGACAGCCACAAGCTTACGCACTTCTTGATAAAATATAATGTGTCATTTCGTGATCGGGGTAATGCCATTTCAGGTAATTCTTGTAACTGGCTGTTTTCTTGTCAGCTCCTTTTTCTTCTAAATAATTAATGATTGCAACCAAAGCATCAATAAATTCTGGAGCTTCACACTCTTTTCTGATCATGTTATTGATGATATAAACAGCATTGTTCTCAAATCCATTGGCAGCAAATACCACAGACAGTCTAACCAGAGTTTCATCATCAAGTTGAATCCTTCCCTGCGTTGTGGTCATGTATTTAACGAAATCACTGTGAATTTTTTCACCTGATACATCAAACTGCATTTGCAAATTAAAATAATCTACTGCCGCATCATGATGAAAATCATCAAATGGTATGTATTTACCATATTCAAAGCGCAAGCGAGCCAAATCCAAGCTATTAGGATATTTTTTAAAGGTATTGGCCAAAATTTTCATGGCCTTTTTGTAATTACCTTTTTCTATGTACTTTTCAGCCCTGGCAACTGGATTTAATCTATTTCCAAACACAATCCATCATTTGTTATTTTAACTGGTTACATAGCTTATCAAATATGAACAACAAATCATATCATTTGATTTGCTGCCATCGAAAATGTCTGGCCAGATCCAACCACAAAATGATCCAAAACTTTGACATCTAACAATGCCATGGCCTTTTTTAACTGGACCGTTAACTGAATGTCTGATTGACTGGGTTGGGTGTCACCAGATGGGTGGTTGTGTGCAAATATGACTGCTGCAGCATTATATTTAAGGCTATATTGTGCAACTGTTCGGGGGTAGACTTGTGCAGAATTAATACTTCCATTGAACAAATAGTCCCATTTTATTAAATGATGCTTGCTGTTGAGAAATAAAACGGCAAATCTTTCATGAGGTGTTAATTCAAAATTAGCCAATAAAAACCGTTCTACTGCGGCCGGGTCAGAAAAACTGCTTTGTGCATTAAAACCTTCATTAATTGCACGTTTTACTAACTCACTTGCCGCCTGCAATTGGGCATATTTGGCTAAACCCAGTCCTTTGAGTTCAGAAAACTCAGCTAAACTGGCATCAATTACTTGCCTGATTCCGCCAAAATAACTCAACATGTCTGCAGCCAGGGTGATGGCACTTTTCCCGGTCACACCCACTCGCAAAAAAATGGCTAAAAGTTCGGCATCAGACAAAGCACCGGCACCTTTTTTAACTAATTTCTCTCTGGGCATTTCTTTCTTTTGACTTAACATAGTATAAATTTAGTGACAAAAAACGTTCATAATAATGAATATGATAAAAATATACTGTCAATTAATTCCTACATAGGGGTAAGTGTGCATAACAGTTGGTGATTTATGTAGATGTGGTTTAAAATCTATAGTTCCTGAATGTTAGTGCCTGAATGAAATCAATTGATTTAAAAATAATGGCGCCAGATTTTGCAAATGAATTTGGCTTGCCACATTACACCACTGAAGGTTCAGCAGGATTAGACCTACGTGCATGCATTGATGAGGACCTGATAATCCGAGCAGGACAAACAGAATTGATCCCAACAGGCATAGCCATACACATCAGAGATTCAGGCATGGCAGCTGTCATTCTACCTCGATCTGGAATGGGTCATAAAAAAGGCATTGTCTTGGGTAATTTAGTGGGTTTGATTGATTCTGATTACCAAGGCCAATTATTCGTCTCTTGCTGGAATCGATCGAAAACTGACTACCAGTTAGAACGTGGTTCTCGATTGGCTCAGTTGGTATTTGTACCAATCATTCAAGTACAATTTAATACAGTAGAATCATTCGATAACAGTCAACGGGGGACAGGTGGATTTGGACACACTGGAGTGAATTAATGGATTTTAATAAGTTACTAGAAAAATTTACAAAAAAAGCAGATAAAGCAGAAAATGCAGATGATGCCGAAACTCAAGAATCGGAACAAACAAGCCAGCCTAAAAAGTTTAACATAAACTTGGGTGATGAAATATTGTGGACCAGTTGTTTCACAATTGCATTGTTAGGTTGTTTATTATTTGCATATATATTAAAAAACAATTTCGTTGAGTACCGCGCCTTATCACAACTTGAAAATCAAAGCAAAAACCTGGCAACTTCAATTCAAAACAGAACCAAAGAGATCAAACAGCTGGCCGCTGACATCATCAAAAACAACCCAGATGCAGAAAACATAGCAGAATTGATCCAAAATGAAGTCAGCAATACACTCCGGGTTCTAAAGGTGAACGAACCCGTTGCTGAAATTGAACCAGATCCTGTTTTTCCAGGAATCAATTTTGCTACTTTTGATATGCTTAAACAAACCAGTGAGACTCAACAGGAGCAATTACCTGAGATTCATTTGTATGGCCAAAGCAATCAGTATTTAAATTTTGTTTACATCCACATCCCTGAACAATCATATGTGGTGGTCAGTTACCCGGTTGAATCCATAGTTGTTCCACAAACCTTGCAGTTTGATCACAGTGAGTTGGCATTGGTACAAAAATCAGGCACTTGGAGCAGCGTGGTTTTACAAAAATGGGGTAATGTTGATCCAAATTCATCCAGAAGCAACAGAGAAATCAGCATACCAAACTCAAACTTCTTTGTTACTTATGCTGTTGAAAAATCATACAGTGGCTTGTTTAATCTGTCATTCTTTAGCAGTATCATTGCCTTTCTTGCTGCATTGATCTTAACCATTTTGACATACATTAAAAGAAGTCACAGAGTCATAGAGTTAGAAGCCAAAAAATCCAAGCAGGTTGAAGAACAACATGTTTATGTTCACACCTCTGCAGCCCAGAAACCTGAGTCCCTAGAAAACCTTGAAGACAACAAAGTGATCACTGACAAATCTGAAACCCAAACTGAAACAGCCTCACCTGGCTCGCTGCCCGATAAATCAATTTTCAAAGCTTATGACATCAGAGGCATCGTTGATCAAACATTAACGGTCAGTTCTGTTGAACAAATTGGCCATGCCATTGGCTCAGAAAATTTAAATCGTGGACGCAAAACCATCGTTGTTGCCAGAGATGGTAGACTGTCAGGTCCTACATTATTAGAAGCATTAATCACAGGGATCGCACGCAGTGGTTGTGATGTCATCAACATTGGGGCAGTTCCAACGGGTGTGCTTTATTTTTCCACACATCACCTGGAAACTGGCTCTGGAGTCATGCTTACCGGCAGCCATAACCCAGCAAATTACAATGGCTTGAAAATCATGTTGGATGGTGAAACTTTGGCCGGGAAGCTAATCACCAATCTATATGACATGATAGCTGGAAATGATTTGTTACATGGCCAAGGCTCAGTTCAAGAATTAGATATTGCAGATGATTATGTTGATTACATCAGTTCTGAAATCCAACTTGAAAATGAACCAACCATCGTGGTTGATTGCGGCAATGGCATTCCTGGCATTTTAGGTCCAGAAGTTTTAGAAGAAATTGGATGTAATGTGATTCCATTACATTGTGAAGTTGATGGCAATTTTCCAAACCACCACCCTGACCCCAGCGTGCCTGAAAATTTACAAGATTTAATTGCAACCTTAAAATCAGTTGATGCTGACATTGGTATTGCATTTGATGGCGATGGCGACCGTTTAGGGGTGGTCACAAAATCTGGCGAAATCATCAACCCCGACAGGTTGTTGATGCTATTTGCTAAAGATGTTTTAAGCAGACAACCCGGCTCAAGTATTATTTTTGATGTGAAGTGTACAGGTCATCTTCCAAAGTCTATTGTTAAGCATGGTGGTATGCCAATCATGTGGAAAACAGGCCATTCATTCATGAAAGCTAAGCTCAAAGAAACCAATGCCGCATTGGCTGGTGAAATGAGCGGCCATTTTTTCTTTAATGAAAGGTGGTTTGGTTTTGACGATGGTATTTACGCTGCTGCACGTTTACTTGAAATTCTTGATCAAGAAGATGACAGCCCTCAAGAGGTTTTTGACACTTTACCAAACAGTGTCAACACACCAGAATTAAAAGTACATATGCAAGAAGGTGAGCATTATCTGTTTATGGATGAATTCATTAAATTAGCTGAATTTCCAGATGCGAAAATAACCACCATTGATGGCATTCGTGCGGACTTTGCCAATGGTTGGGGACTGGTCAGATGCTCCAACACCACACCTTGTTTAGTCATACGTTTTGATGCGGATGATGAAGAAACACTGACCCAAATTCAAGAAGAGTTCAGAACACAACTGACCAAAGTCAGTGATCAACTGGACTTGCCTTTTTAAAATCATGAAGTTAGTTTATTAAACTATTAAATGAACTGAAGGATTATTTAATGAGACATACATTATGAGCTATAAAGACACTCTAAATTATTACGGTCGCATCTCCAGGTTTAACCATTGGTTGAGTGCCATATTCATTATTGGGATGCTGGCGGTGGGGTTATATTTTCATGACATGCCGCGTGGCGATGAAAAATTTTATTGGCTTAAATTACACATCAGTTTTGGTGGTTTGATATTTTTATTCCTATGTTTCCGCGTATTGTGGAGAATTTTCACTCAGTCACCAGCTGCTGTTGAACAGAAAAAAGCATTAGACATGGCCACCAAAGCCATTCATTGGTTGTTACTATTGTCTATTTTAGTGATGGCAATCAGTGGCCCATTTCTGATCTGGACCCGTGGCTCAGAGATCAATGTTTTTACTTGGTTTTCCATCCCTTCACCGATAGGCAAAATGCCAGAGTTACACGAGTGGCTTGAAACAGTTCATAAAATAACCTCAAGGGTGTTATTGGTATCCATCATCATTCATATCCTGGCAGGCATCAAGCATCACTTTATTAACAAAGATCAAGTGTTGACACGAATGATTAAGTTTTTAAGGTAGCACTTAAATAACTGGCCAAACTACCATACGAACTTGGATTGACTGACCTTGGTAGATAAAAAACGCATCAAACTATTGATTTTTTCTGTGTTCAAATAGTGAATATTGATGTCTTGCGTGACTGGATTTGAACCTGCTGTATCGACAGTAATCCGAGCCATTTTATTACGCCGATCAAATGGCGTTTGCATGACAGATATGTTTTGTATTTTAGCGATTTTCACAATACTTATGGTATGAAAAAAAACGCCATGACGATAGCCAATAACTTGATCATTAATTGCATACGCTGAATGTTTAACATAGGCTTTGGCATACCAATAGGCAAGTGGCGTTAGCAACAATGGGAGCAAACCTAAAACGTGATAATAACTCAACAATGGTATCATGGGTATTAAAATGACCAACAACATACGTTTAAAAACACGCTTCCAGGCTCTGGATTCAAGACCTTCCCACTTGATCACTTGCCAATCAACTTCTGGTTGAATAGTTGACAACAACTGCTGACCCTTTAATTTGGATACCAAGGGTGCAATCCAACTCATGGTAATGCCACTTTGTTCAGTCACGCCTCCAGCGGTTTCCATCTTTATACTCACTTTGTTAAAAAATCTGTGCAGTGGCGAATGCTTGATTTTAAGCAGTTGTATTCGCTTGATGGGTATATTTGATGTTAATTTGGTCAACAACCCCATCTCAGCATGCAAAGATTGTTCTACTTTAGACAGGGTAAATTGATACAGTTTTAAAAAGGCCAAAGCAATTGATGACAGCCAAATACTGAATAACATGAGCACAGCAAATATCAAACCATAAATCACCCAATCGCTTATTGCCCATTGTTCAACGTGAAGTTCACCAACAAAATTTTGTACGATAGAAATAAATTTATCTCGGTAATAATCATTTTGTGACAGCACCGAACCAACAATTCCAATTGGAACCAAGGCTTTGTGAGAAATAAAACCATATGTCGTCACATCTTTATACGACATCTTATACAAGGCTGGACTTTGTTCTTGAACAACTTTACCCTGAGGGTCATTACCTGCCTCTGAACCTGCAGAAGTCTGTGAATTGGTTCGATCTTTAACAACCTGTTGGATGTGTTTGACTTGATCGTCAGCAATAACCCTGATAACTGCCTCAGGCTTGCTGCCAGAGGCTGATTCAATTTGTAATGTGGCTACGTTGAATAATTTATGTAATAGATTCTTCTCGATGTTTAAATTTTGAATCCGTTCATAGGGCACTTGTCGCAAAGACTTAAAGAGTATGCCTTCCTTAACCACCAACCGATCATCTTCTAACCAATAGTGATAAAACCAAAATTGCATGATGGTCATTATTGACGCCACTGCGGCAATACCAATGATGATGTAATCTTGCTTATCACCACTGGTTCCAACGATACCTAACAACAGTGGCAATACCATCTTTTTCACCGCCTCAATGAAAAGAAACAAAGGCGATATGTTATGTAATCTAAAACCTGATGTTGTTAATTCCATATTAAACAGTGTCTTCAGATTGATTCTTGTTAATCAATTCCTGCCTCAATTCGCTTGCTTCCTCATGTAAGAGGCCAGGTAAAGTTACCGATGCGTTTCGAGTTCCTGCCGTATGAACAACCAGTTTACTTAAATCATATCGACGCTCAATAGGGCCTGTT
>JBPOFV010000034.1:0-11458 GCA_051252335.1 Marinicella sp.
GTTGTCCGCAGCCAACCCACTGACCACGCCACCAATGCTGTAGGTGTTGGTGGTACACAAGATTGTCACGTCCGTGACATTGGAGCCGGCCAGATTGCCCGAATCATTGCTCACCACACAGGTTTGGTTCGGTGTGGTGGGTTGGGTCAATACGGTCACTGCATAGGTACTTTCATCATCCAGCGCGGTGGCAAAGGTGAAGCCACCATCGGCTGCAACCACCAGGTCATCACCTAGGTTGTTTTGTAAGGTCACACTGTT
This sequence comes from Marinicella sp., assembly GCA_051252335.1. Classification (GTDB taxonomy): domain Bacteria; phylum Pseudomonadota; class Gammaproteobacteria; order Xanthomonadales; family Marinicellaceae; genus Marinicella. The sequence goes on from JBPOFV010000034.1 coordinate 262, forward strand.
TCCAGCAGCCAAACCAGTGACCGAGCCACCAATGGTGTAGGTGTTGGTCACGCATTGGATCACCACATCGGTAATGTTGTTGCCATTGACAGTACCTGAACCATTGATCACGTCACAGGTTTGGTTGGGGGCCAATGGATTACCAGCCACCGCGACACTGAAACCATTGCCATCAGTGATTGCCAAGGGGAAATTGAAAGCACCGTTGGCACCGAGTAACACATCATCGCCGCCGTTGTTTTGCAACAGCACTTGATTCCCTGGGGCCAAGCCCAACACATTGCCGCCAATGCTGTAGGTGTTAGTGGTGCAAGAGACATTGATGTTGGTCACTGCACTGCCATTGACCGCACCGCTGCCATTGCTCACCACACAGGTTTGATTCGGCATGGTGGGCTGTACTGTCACAGCCACATTGTAGGCACTGCCATCATCCAAGGCGTTATTAAAGGTATAAGAACCGTTACCCAAGACCTCAATAATTTCATCACTGCCGTTTTGTAAAAATACTGAATTACCATTAGCCAGACCTGAAACATTGCCGCCAATGGAATAGATGAATTTATAAATCAGTGAAAAATCATTACCATCACCAGTGAAATAACTGGCATACAGTGTCACACCATCAATGAAGTAAAGACCGCCCTCTCCTATTCCAGAAAACGGGTTGGTAATACCGTCAGAACCATCGTTATCAACAATAATATATTCATCCAGCACCTGCATAGTGTAGCCATCTGTGTAGGCATCCAGAGTGGCCATGCCCAAATCAGCTGAACCATTGACTTGTAACTGACCGTAGCCATTACAAGGTGTGTTGCCAGTAATAGGGACACTCAATGTACTGCCGGACATGAATTGTGCATTATTAACAGCCATACAACCATTTAGCGGTTGAACCGTGCCACCACTATTGACTTGAACATCACCATGGATGGTGCCGGTGCCGCGCAGTGTGGCGCCATTGTTGACATTAACCTGGCCTGCCCAACTGGTGGTTGCTAAAGCAGAAATCAGGGTTAATAAAACAGTTTTAAACATGGCTTTCATGAGATTCAATTGGATGAGTCTTGGTTATTCCATGCGGTCCATGAGCTCATGAATCAATTCACTTTGTCGTTCCAATTTTTTTTCTAATAAAAGTACACGACTCTCAAGCTGCTTTTTCTCTTGTTGAGTTTGATTCACTGCGCTGATCAGCACTGGCACAATGCCTTGGTAATTGACTGTTTTCATTCCCTGATCATCTTCACCGACCAATTCTGGCAAATAGGCCTCCACCTCTTGGGCAATCAAACCATAATGCAGATCGGTGCCGCGGCTGGTATCTTTCCAGTGGTAGGTTTTGCCCTGTAATTCACCAATCAAAGAAAAGGCATTTTCGATGTCATTAATGTCAGTTTTGAGCCGGCGATCGGAATTCAAAGTTAAATCACCTGTCAATGTGGCATCACCGGTGTTGTCGAGGCTGAATAGGTTCACATCCGCACCGGTGGCAAACGAAGTGATGGAAAAATCACCACTATCGGCAGCATTCAAGCTCCAAATATCATCATCACCCGCACCCGAGTCAGCAGCCAATTCAATGCGTGCGGCTGTGCCTGAGGTGGCATTGACAGAAACCTGATTGGTGACCACATTGGCATAGCGATAGGCGGCACTACCTAATGCCAGCGTGCTGTCGGCATTGGCGGATAGCAGTGTATGGTTGTCATTACCAATGACAATACTGTTGTTCGATTTAGTGATTGCTTCGGTGCCAATGGCCATTGAATTAGTGAACGAAGCATTAGACGAGTTTCCAATGGATATGGATCGAGTGCTATCAGCACGAGAATTGTAGCCAATGGCCACAGAGTCATTGTCCCCAGCAGAAGCAAATGTTCCCACCACAGTGGTTCGAAAGATGCTGTTGTTTGAGCCAAAGAATGAACCGTTGCTGTTCGGTGACCAGGCAGGCGCTGTCTGCAAATGAGCGACTTCTGCATCATGATTGAGTTGTGAGACATATCGTCCAGAATCGCTGAAAGCACCGATCCACACATTATCTGAACCCGTGCGATTGGTGTAGCCTGCATACGTACCCAGCCCGGTGTTGCGGTGCGCTTCCTCGCTGTCGACCCTGTTGTTATCGAAGCCTGCCATTGTCCCCACAAATGTATTGAAATCACTTTGTTCCGTATGCGGACAGGCATTGTCCCCAATGCAGGTGTTGGCGATGCCATCTCTGATGTCTCTGCCAGCAGCCTGACCCACAACCGTGTTCCTCACTGAATTACTGTCACTCAGTCCAATGTTCAGGCCTGCATTGCCACCAACCGCTGTGTTGTACTGACCGATCTTATTCGCAGACAAGGCGGCTGAGCCCAAAGCTGTGTTGAGGTTGGCGGTCGTGTTATTGCGTCCTGCGTCTTCTCCAACAAAGGTGTTGTCATCACCATTGATGTTCTCCAATCCTGCCTCTTCACCAATGAAAGTATTGTCATATCCAAACGTGTTGTTGGCCCCTGCACTTGTTCCAACGAAGGTGTTATCGGTTGCACTGTTTTTGCTACCTGCTTCTGCTCCAATAATGACAACATCATCACCTTGGGTCATTTCTACGCCCGCTCGATAGCCAATGATAACGCCATTTCTGGGATCACAATCTTGTGTGGTAATTTCATCAGAAGCACCATCACCTTGATCACCCGTTACAGGATCGGTATCCAATGTCCCCACACACGCTCGGTAGCCCATGATCACATTCCGTGACTCGCTGTCAATGGTTCTTCCAGCCGCATCACCGATGATCACATTATAATCACCTGTGGTGATGTCATTGCCAGCTCGGTCACCAGATGTTTCGTTGTAGACCTGGGCGTATAGACTGGAGCTGAAACTTACCAAAATACAGCAAAACAACACTGGTGTTTTATTTATTTGTTGGTACAGATTCTTACTTTTATACATTATTGTTTACCCCTCAAACCCATCTTTGTAGATCAAATCGTTGTTGTCACAGACCACTTCCAGATCGGTGACATCATCACCATTGATCGCACCGCTGCCCATGCTGACCACACAATTCTGGATGGGAGCTGTTGGTTCACTGATCACTTGAACATCAAAACCCGAACCATCATCCAAACCGGATGGGAACACAAACGGGCCATCCTCAGTGATGGTGATTTCATCGTTGTTGTTGATTTCGAGCACCACAGAGTTACCCGGTAACAATCCAATCATGGATCCACCAACAAAGTACTGCACCGTGACACACAGCACCGACACATCCGCCACATCATCGCCATTGATGGTGCCACTGCCGTTACTGGCGGTACACATTTGATTCGGTGAGGTCGGCTGTGAACTCACTGTCACGTTGTATCCACTGCCATCTGATATCGGGACAAAAAACACAAAAGTGCCGTTGTTCTTCAAAGTGAGGTCATCCATGCCATTGTTTTGTAAAGTGGCCGAATTACTAGATGCCAAGCCACTGATGCTGCCGCCGACCATGTATGTCTCGTTAATGCACAACAAACTGACAGCGGTGACATTTTCACCCGAGACCACACCGCTGCCAGATGAAACAACACAGGTTTGATTGGGTGAGCTAGGTTGCGTCAAGACTGAGACCGAATAGCCACTGCCATCTTCCAAGGCCGTAGCGAAGGTGAAGCTGCCGTTACCAGAGACCACCAGGTCATCACCGCCATTGTTTTGTAAGGTTACTGAGTTACCACTGGCCAGGCCAATGATGGAGCCACCGATGGTATAGGTTTCAATCACACAGGTGACAATGATGTCAGTGATATTGGCACCATTGATGTTACCTGCACCATTGGTGACGGTACAGATCTGGTTGGGCGATGTAGGTTGAGCGATGACTTGAACATCATAATTCGATGCATCCAATTGGACGTCAGAGAAGGTGAAACTGCCATCAGCACTGACGATGAAGTCATCGACTGCATTGTTTTGTAGTACGACCGCATTACCTGTAGCCAGCCCAAACACCGTTCCACCGATTGTATACGTTTCAGCGAATACTTCGTAGGCACCCATGTCCACTCGGAGGCCTGAGATGCGATCTTCTCCGTCTAAATCCAAATCACCAATCGCCAATGAATCATCACCTGCATCAATGGCTGGTGAACTGGTCATTAACCGCACATCCCCAGCAGTGGTGGGAGCGATATTTGGATTAACCGGTGTGATGAATTGAGGATCAATGTCCAAGTTGTTACCCCCATCGATACCCATGGATGAATTCCAATTGGCACTGCCGCCTGATAGGGCCACTAAGGAATGGCTGATTGGTACACGGCCAAACTGGCTTCTGATGCTGGGGCTAACAGCGCTGTTGCTGTCATCGGATTGATTGTTCCAGATGATGCTGTTTTGTACCACCAAGGCACTGCCTGATGGGTCACTTCCACTGTTGTCAAAGATGGCTCCACCCCTGTCCTCACCTTCGTTACCGGTCATGGTGACATTGGTGAGTAAGGTGCTGGCGGAATTATTGATGGCACCGCCGCGAAAATCTCCACGATTACCCGTCATCACAGTGTTGCTGATTTGATTCACGCCACCGGTCAATCTGAGGGCACCCCCATTCCTGTTGGCCCGGTTGCCTGTAAATGAACTCAGGTCAATGGTGATGTTTTCACCATAGATGGCACCACCATCATCAGATGCTTGGTTTTGAGTAAAAACAGAATTCACAATGGTGCTCCCATTACTATCAAAAACAGCCGCACCATGGTTCAATGCGTTGTTACCCCTGAACAAGGAATTTTGAATCAAGGCACCACATTGATACACCGCACCACCTTCATCGGATCCGCGGTTACCAGACCAGGTGTTGTTGGATAAAATCCTTTCTACTTCGGGGTCAGCAATGCAATTCAATCCAGCACCATCGCTTTCAGAACCGCCACCGGATGCGCGTCCTGCGGTGATGGTGAAACCATCCAATACCAAGCCACCTTCGGAAAATAAAACATTAAAAGCATTGGCTCCAAGTAGGTCATTTGTGCTTTCAGCAATAAAATTTCCATCGGTGTTGGTATCGTTCCCATCAATATCCCCGCTGAGGATGGTGACATTGTTCATCAAGTCGCGTTGAGAGAGTTCGGTTTCATTGCCAAAAAAACCGCCGTATAGCGACACACCCGAGGGAATATCAAAGGTGCTGTTGCGGTTGTTGTCGACTTGGTTCATGCCCTCATCAGGGTAATAAACGCCTTGTTGTACCCAAACCTCAGAACCTTCACCCGCAACAGTCAATGCATCTTGCAAATTGGGATAGGGGTTGTCCCAACAAGTCCCCAATGAACACAGTTCACCACGACCATCATTGATGCTTTCACCGACATGAATGAGGCCTAAATATTCAGCTTCAACCGCACCAATATCACAAGCCCCAAACTGTGGTCTGCTCACACCGCGTTGATCAACCATTGAACAAGGGCCTGCATGACCAGCATTCAAAGCAGGACTGGTCAGTTGCGGATAAATGGTCAGTGTGTTGCCACCATTATCTGCCAATGGGCGCAGTTGCGGGTCATCGGTGATGGCAGCATCACAATTACCAGTCTCGATCAGGCTGGCGGTGTTGTTCTGTGTGGAGTTGCCCAAATCAATAAAACAATCATCAGCACCGATGTGGTCGGCAATCAAGGTGTTGTTCAAAGTGAGGTCACCATTGATGGTGTATAAACTGCCACCAGATGTGGCTTCACCGCCATTGGCCGCAAAGGTACTGTGGTAGGAAAGTACTGTTCCTGCATTATATACCGCACCACCCTGGCTGCTGCTGTCACCATTCTGGGTAAAGGTGCTGTTGATAGAAACCATTGCACCAGGTAACAGCCCATTTTCGATGTAAATGGCACCACCTACAGCCCCATCGTTGTCATTAAATGAACTGTTATTGATTGAACTGAATGCGCCATTACCAATGAAAATTGCCCCGCCAGAAGCGTTGACTCGATCAGACACATTTCCTGAAAATGTAGAATCAAACACATCCAGCCTGCCATTGTTCAGAATGGCGCCACCAGATTGGGTGCTGTAGCCATCAATGACATTCAGAGCGAATAAGGATAAATGACCGAATGGATCGATGTTAAACATGCGGTTGGTGTTATTACCTGAAAGTGTCACATTAAAACCATTGCCGTTGATGTCGACCGTTTTATCAACCACTATTTCTGTGGTCAATGTGACCATCAGATCAGCCTCAAAGGAGATCACACCACCATCGCACAGGCTTGCCACAGCCTGTCTTAAAGTACCCGGACCACTGTCTCCACCATCAGTTACCGTGATGGGATTTATGCAATTATTGGTTACTGTCAGCACCACATCGTTACCATCGCCACCCACATAACTGATGGCGAATTCTTGCTCCAACCCTTGGGCGATTAAGGTTGCACCTTCCTGCAGTCCATTGAATGTGCCACTGCTGGGATTGAAACCTGAGTTATCTATAATGGTAATTTCATCTCCAAGCTGAAGATCAATGGTTTGAGTAACAATTTCAAGAGTGGCACCACCAGCCATGTCCTGATCCAACTCAACTGAACTGATTGTAAGTTGATCACTATCCATGCCTGAGTTGGTGCCATTGATCTCAATTTGAAAGGTGCTACCAGTGAACATTTGCAGGTCGTCGGAGCTCATGAGGCCAATGGCATCACCTGGGCTGAGTGTTGATCCTGAATCCGTTAACAGGCTGCCATTGATGTCACCATCTCCCGAAAGTGTCTGGCCATCAGCCAAGCGAAAAATACCTGTGGCGATATTGGTATTCAAAATGCTGCTGCTGCCAATGACAATTTCACTTGAATTAGGTATGTTGTTCTCCAGGTTCATGTCCAAATTGCCAAAGTTAATCACTGTTCGACCAGTGAATGTGCTCAAAGCATTGAGTGTCAATTCATTGTCAGCAAAACTGCTCAGATCACCGCTACCGTTGATGGCACCATTAACCTCAGATGAAAATGAACTCAAATGCAAATCTGAAGTTTGTAAGTTGATTCCAGCATTAAAAGTGATGTTTTCGGATGATATAGTGGTGGTGTCATTTAAGATCACATCATCATTAAAAGTGATGGCTGAGCCTGCACCAACGTTCTCACGCACGGTGGTTGAGCCGCCAGAGTCAGTGGTGATGAGGTAAAATGGCTGTAGGGTACCGACTGGACCAAGGTTTACTTCATTGGTAGATTCAAGGGTTAATTCGATTTCAGTCATACCATCCAAGGCATCGAGTGTGTTGTTAAACCTGATGCGTCCATCATCAATTTCTCGGAAAGTGGTGTTGGTCGCAACGCGGACTGGATCGTTAAAGGTCATAACGCCATTACTTGACCCCCCCCTGTCGGTCATAAACAATGATGAGTTAATCACAGTGACATCATCACCAGCACCATCGTTGGTGGTTACACGGCCTAAATTAACTGTACCGTTAAAAATGGTCTGACCACTGACATCATTAACGGTTAAAAATTTACTGCCCCCACTGAAGGTAAACAAGTTGCCATTAAATACTACATTTCCAGGACCTGTTTGATCAACAAACAAATTTCCCCCAGGCCCAACCCTCATATCACCATTGAACGAAGTAGGTGCTGTCCCTTCTACCCTCACTTCAGCTCCGGTTAGACCGCCACCAGTGATAAAAATTAAACCATCGGCTTCAGCAGTCAACGATTGATGTCGGGGATTCCCAATGGTACCGACCATAAACACATTACCTGTGGCATCCAAAGTCAAATCATGAGCACCGCCAGATCCTCTTAAATTGATGCTACCACCTTCAGTGGTGGTCAGGATTAGGTCATTGTTGATATTTAACTTATCTGTGTAATCTTGCGTACCTCTTGTTGTGATGCCAGTGACATTGGCCCCAGTGGTGGTGGTTCCTGACACAGATAAATCTGAAATCAGTAAAAAATCTCCCCTCAGAGACTCCTTTGATTCATTTAATAATGCAAAATTATTACCAATATTTGCATTGAAAACAGCATTGCCATTAATTGTAAGCGCTGCATCGTCAGGGTTTGTGTTTTCCGTATATATGGTTTCATTGAAAATCACTTCACTGGCAGTCAAGGCCATTGAATCGACTAATCTAACTTTTCCATTTAACTGTTGTGAACCCGTGGTAGAGACATTGGCACTGAAATCAATCTCAGAATTGGTTTGAAAAAAAACACTGTTTAAGGGTGTTATCGAACCAATCTCTTCATTGATATCGATGGCTCCATCTCCGATGACAGAAAAATTGAATCCGCCGTTAACTGCGCCAAAATCAATGCCTGAACTTTGTAATCTTTCAACTGTAAAGTCACCCAACAATTCAATGTCTCCGCCATCGAAATCATCAGTAAATGAAGCACTTAACTGCATGACATAACCAGTGGCACTGGCCCCGACTACCAAAGTAGCGCCAGAGTTTAAATTAATCCGATCAATGGTGACATTTTGGTTCAAAGTCACTGTATGAGGAGAATTAACATCAACTGATGTGTCACCTCCTGGCAAACCCGAGCCTGTATTACAATTCCAGGTGTTTACATCACTCCAAAGACCTGAGTTAACAGAATCGCAAGTAGTGCCCCCTCCTGCCAGCAGGACGTTTGAAAATATAACCATAGTGGTTAGTAAAAGGGCTTTTAGGATAAGTCTGGTGTTGTTTTTTGATTTTTCTATGAACATTGTTTCAGGCATTAGTTTTACTTAATACCTCTATGCAAAATTTTTGCGGTAAAAGCGTCAAGAAAAATCAAAAAAGTTTTGATTTAAGCAAGAACTGGTATTTTGATCAGTGATGAAAGACCATTCAAAGAAACTACACAATGATAAAAATATCACTGCCTGACCCAGTTATATAAGAGTCAGACAGCTTTTTCAGGCACTGATCTGGCGTTATTCAATTAAAGTTTCAAATCCATCTTTGTAGATCAAATCGTTGTTGTCACAGACCACTTCCAGATCGGTGACATCATCACCATTGATCGCACCGCTGCCCATGCTGACCACACAATTCTGGATGGGAGCTGTTGGTTCACTGATCACTTGAACATCAAAACCCGAACCATCATCCAAACCGGATGGGAACACAAACGGGCCATCCTCAGTGATGGTGATTTCATCGTTGTTGTTGATTTCGAGCACCACAGAGTTACCCGGTAACAATCCAATCATGGATCCACCAACAAAGTACTGCACCGTGACACACAGCACCGACACATCCGCCACATCATCGCCATTGATGGTGCCACTGCCGTTACTGGCGGTACACATTTGATTCGGTGAGGTCGGCTGTGAACTCACTGTCACGTTGTATCCACTGCCATCTGATATCGGGACAAAAAACACAAAAGTGCCGTTGTTCTTCAAAGTGAGGTCATCCATGCCATTGTTTTGTAAAGTGGCCGAATTACTAGATGCCAAGCCACTGATGCTGCCGCCGACCATGTATGTCTCGTTAATGCACAACAAACTGACAGCGGTGACATTTTCACCCGAGACCACACCGCTGCCAGATGAAACAACACAGGTTTGATTGGGTGAGCTAGGTTGCGTCAAGACTGAGACCGAATAGCCACTGCCATCTTCCAAGGCCGTAGCGAAGGTGAAGCTGCCGTTACCAGAGACCACCAGGTCATCACCGCCATTGTTTTGTAAGGTTACTGAGTTACCACTGGCCAGGCCAATGATGGAGCCACCGATGGTATAGGTTTCAATCACACAGGTGACAATGATGTCAGTGATATTGGCACCATTGATGTTACCTGCACCATTGGTGACGGTACAGATCTGGTTGGGCGATGTAGGTTGAGCGATGACTTGAACATCATAATTCGATGCATCCAATTGGACGTCAGAGAAGGTGAAACTGCCATCAGCACTGACGATGAAGTCATCGACTGCATTGTTTTGTAGTACGACCGCATTACCTGTAGCCAGCCCAAACACCGTTCCACCGATTGTATACGTTTCAGCGAATACTTCGTAGGCACCCATGTCCACTCGGAGGCCTGAGATGCGATCTTCTCTGTCTAAGTCTGAATCGCCGATTACCAATGAATCATTACCTGCATCAATGGCTGGTGAACTGGTCATTAATCGAGCATTCCCGACTGTTGTTGGCGCGTTATTGGGGTTGATGGGTGTCACAAATTCAGGATCGACATCCAGGTTGTTACCACCATCGATGCCCATCGCTGAATCCCAATTGGCACTGCCACCAGAATTGGCAACAATGGAATGACTGATGTGGGGTCCAAATAAACTGTTGATGCTGGATGTGACGTCACTGCTTCCAACGAAATCTTCATTGTTCCAGATGATAGAGTTTTGTATGGTTAATTCACTGTTGTTGTTGCCATCATCACTGAAGTCATTAATAGCACCGCCAGATTCTAATGATCCAAAATTTCCAGTAAAGGTCACATTGGTAAGCAGCGTCTCACCAGTTACATGCAAAGCACCACCAAATTCATTTGAGCGATTACCTAACATGGCTGAATTACTGATTTGAGATACACCATTCATCGCAATGGCGCCACCGAAATCACTGGTTCTGTTGGCCACAAAATTGGTCTGATCAATGATTAAATCAGTGCCCTCAATGGCTCCGCCTTTATCGAATGATCTGTTGAGAACAAATTCACTGGCAGAAATTGTTAGGCCATTGGGTGCGTAAATCGCACCACCTAACTGATTGGCCCAGTTACCTAGGAATGATGAATGCGCAATCTCAAGACCGCAACCAACAATCGCACCGCCATCATCGCTGGCAAAATTTCCAGCCCACAGCGTATTGGTGATGGCTCGGGAAAATCCAGTTTCATTATGACACCACAACCCGCCGCCAATCCGCTCGCCAGCAATTCCTGTGGCACTTCCTGCGGTGATGGCGAAACCATCCAGGATCAAATCTCCTGACGCATGCAATACATGGTAGGCATTGTTACCATTACGTTGAACCACTGACTCAATGATAGAATTTCCATCTGCATTTACATCGTCCCCATCAATGTCCCCACTGAGGATGGTGACATTATTCAGAAAATCCCATTGCTCTCGTGCAGTTTCATTGCCTATAACACCACCATAAAGAGACACACCGGAAGGGATATCAACGGTGCTGTTGCGATCATTATCGACTTGGTTCATGCCCTCATCAGGGTAATAA
>JBPOFV010000035.1:0-11396 GCA_051252335.1 Marinicella sp.
GGGTTCAGATGTGTATTTATTGGGTACGCCAAACACTTGTGGTGGCATGAGCTGTGGTTCTTTTGATTCACCTGTCATCTTAAAAAATAACAACGGTGATGCCGATGATCTATTTCCTGGCTTTGGTGGTGCTGCCTATGTATTAGGTGCAGATACTGAGCTGACTGTTGTTAATGCTTTGATCGAATCTAATTACGCCAGAGATGGCGGTGCAGTTTCTGTCAACAATGGCATCGTAACAGTCTATGCTTATGAAGATGGTATCAGTCAATGTTGGAAACCTGGTTCATGTAATCTTTTTACTGGGAATAGTGGAATATTCGGAGGTGTATTCGAACTCAAAGGAACATCTGAAAGCTTGATCAGCGGCAGTTATATAACAGCAACCACAGGGAATCAAGTGGCTTATATATGGGAAGAGGCTGAAGTGGTTTTCAGTAACAGCATCATTGCTGGCAATGGTGGGAGTGGCTTTAATCATATCTTCCGATTAAGGGGGTTTCAAGGGACACCAACATTAAATGCTGAATACCTGACCATTGCCGATAACCAATTAGAGGATACTGTGATTGCCAATGAAGAATCTAATTTTCGAATTCATTCATCAATCATCGCTGAAGACGTGGATGTTTATTTTGAAACTGAAGATATATCCGCCAGTTTCGAGTGTATGCTGGTCAATGAAAGTGCTTCATTCAGTGCCGGTGGAACCGTGACAGTAGGCGCACCAGAATTTATGGATGCTGCCAATGGAGATTATCACAACAAACCATCATCACCAGCCATTGATTATTGTTATGAAATTACTTCAACTGTCTATAATGACATTGATTTTGATGAGTATCATGGCTATGACGATCCCAATAAAATGAATTTACACGGTACCTATGATTTAGGTGCTGATGAATATATCATCACCAATGACATCATTTTCAAACATGGTTTCGAACAAGAATAATTGTTCTCTAGGAACAGCTCTGAGTAGGTTCAGAGCTGTTTCATTATTTACCCAAATGAATGCAAAGCTTTTAAATGGATTTCTTTAATGCTTTCGGGTAAGAAACTGGCTTTAAAAGAATTTTCAATCAAGGTGAAAATTTCATCATCTGACAATCCAACCGCAGCAGCTAATTGGTGGTAATTGTCATTCACGTAACCTCCAAAATAAGCAGGATCGTCTGAGTTGATGGTGGCCATTAAGCCTTTTTTCAACATCTTCTTAATTGGATGATCTTTCAAGTCCTTAACCACTTTGAGCTTTAAATTTGATAATGGACAGACTGTCAATGCCAAGCCTTTATGAGCAATTTGCGCAGTTAATATGTCATCTTCTAAACAGCGGTTTCCATGATCAATGCGGTCTACTTCAAGCAAGTCTATGGCTTGTTTGACATAATCAGCGGGTCCTTCTTCGCCGGCATGAGCAACCACTTTGAATCCATCTTTTTTGGCTTGGGTAAAGACCCTTTGGTATTTTTCAGGCGGATGTCCCATTTCTGATGAATCTAGACCAATGCCCAAAATTTTATCTTGGTGTTTAAGGATTTCTGGATACAGGTCTAAGGCATCTTGTTCGGGTAGGTGCCTTAAGAAGCAAGCAATGATATGAAAACTGATGCCCAGTTCTTTTTGTGCATCATCAAAGGCTCTGTACAAACCATTGATGGCTACTTCAAATGGAATACCACGATCGGTGTGTGATTGTGGATCATAAAAAATCTCAGTGTGAACCACGTGATCTTGTTTGGCTTTTTCTAAATAGGCCCATGCCAAATCATAGAAGTCTTGTTCGGTTTGCAGCACAGAACAACCTTGGTAATAAATGTCGAGGAACTCTTGTAAGTTATTAAAATCATACAAGGCTTTTAATTCATCAATTGATGCATAAGGCAGGGAAATACCATTGCGCTCAGCCAATTTGAACATCAACTCAGGTTCTAGACTGCCCTCGATGTGCATATGTAATTCTGCCTTGGGTAACAGTTGAATCAACTCATTCATAACATGGAGCCTATGTATTTACCGATATTTAGTCCTGCTAACAACAAGATCACCAGCCAAGTAATTAAAGTGCCATAAAAACGACCAAAGGTTGCACCTTTACCATTTACCAAACCACTGGGGTGGATCAAGCGTCCTAAGACAAAAGCAATACCAATGCCATGTAACAGCATGTGGTTACCACCATTTAGTTCATATGCGGCAAATAAAATGAGTGCAATGGGTATGTATTCCACCGCATTTTGTTGTGCTCGGATGTGACGGATTCCTGTTGTATCGCCGCCATCACCGATATCAACTCGTTTTTTGCGACGAAATACAACCACTTTGTAACAAAGCCAAATGATGATGAGCGCTAGAATTGATGCATATAAGCCAGTAATGGATAACATATTAATTTTCCTCTTTGAGTGTTTTTATGAGATTGGTTGCTGAATACTTGCCTCGTTCTAATTGAATGTTGGCCGCAGAGTAGTCAGGGTCATGGGTGAAAAATAAACGCAAATCATCGGCAACTATGGCTTCAAGAAACTGGCTTTTTTCATCGATTAATTGTTCTGGAAAGCGGTCATATCCCATTGAAATAGGTACATGCACCCAAGCAGTGCCAGGAATTAAATCTGTGGCAAATACCAAGTTGCCAATTTGTGCATGCATAAGGCCAGGTGTATGTCCGTTGGTGTATCTGAACAAAACATCAGGGCCTAAAATTTCATGGAATGTACCACTGACTAAATGTAATCGGTTGGTGTCTTTGAGCAGTTGATGTAACTTTGGAATGAAGGAAGCACGGTCCCTTGGATGTGGGGCTATGGCGCGTTTCCAGTGATCAGAACCGACTAAATATTTGGCCATTGGAAAAGCCAATTCGGGTTCTTTGTCAGCTTCCCAAGAAGTCAGTAAACCACCAGCATGGTCAAAATGCAAATGACTGAGTACAACCACATCAATATCGTCTGGCTTAAAGCCAAGTTCATCCAGTGAATCAAGCAAAACATGTGAGTCTTGATAAACGCCAAAACGTTCTTTCAGTTTTGGCTCGAAAAAATTTCCTATGCCTGTTTCAAACAATACATTCTGGCCATTGAGACCTTCAACCAATAAACCACGACAGGCCAACTCCATGCGATTGTGTTCATCAACATCAACCCAGCGTGACCACAAAGCTTTAGGTGCATTGCCAAACATGGCTCCTGCATCCAGTTTTTGTCGGTTGCCTTCTACTGAGTAAAATTTCATTCGATGATTTTAACTGATGTAGTGATTGAATGGTAAGCAAAGAAACCTGTTTAATTTTGGATGCTGATGGTTTAAATGAAATTTAACCTGAAATCAAAGGTGTGAGTTGGGTTGAATAGTTGTTTCGCTGGCTGAGCGGAGCCGAAGCTTTTTTGATTTCATCCGATTTGACACTTCGGCTCCGCTCAGTGCGCGAGGGTAGCACTTCGGCTCCGCTCAGTGTGCGAGGGTAGCACTTCGGCTCCGCTCAGTGTGCGAGGGTATCACTTCGGCTCCGCTCAGTGTGCGAGGGTAGCACTTCGGCTCCGCTCAGTGCGCGAGGGTAGCACTTCGGCTCCGCTCAGTGTGCGGGGGTAGCACTTCGGCTCCGCTCAGTGTGCGAGGGTAGCACTTCGGCTCCGCTCAGTGTGCGGGGGTAGCACTTCGGCTCCGCTCAGTGTGCGAGGGCAGCACTTCGGCTCCGCTCAGTGCGCGAGGGATTATTTCACCACGGCAGATCCGGTGGTGGTTCTGGGGTCACTGGCGGCGCCGACTTCGCCGGTTTGTTTGTTCCAGGAGACGGCGTGCATATTGCCCCATTGGCCTTTGGAGACTCTGACATCATGGCCCATGGCTTTGAGTTGATCGATGATTGTTTGATCAAAGGCGTCTTTTTCAGTGTACAAACGATCAGGTAAATACTGGTGGTGGTATCGAGGTTTGTTTACCCAAGACGTCACATCATGGCCATCGAAGAAATCCAACAGACCTAACAACACCATGGTGATGATGCGACTACCACCTGGCGTGCCGAGTACAGCCACTTGGTCATCTGAAAAGACAAAAGTAGGTGACATGCTTGAAAGTGGACGTTTCTTGGGTTCAATCTTATTGGCTTCATCGCCAATCAAGCCAAAGGCATTGGGTTCACCAGGCTTGGCTGAAAAGTCATCCATTTCATTGTTCAATAAGACGCCAGTACCCGCAGCAATAAATCCAGATGCCAGCCCTGTGTTGACCGTGAGTGTGGCTGAAACTAAGTTACCGTCTTTATCAATGATTGAAAAATGGGTGGTGTCTTCGCCTTTGGGGTTTTCACCAATGCCGGGCAGTAAATTTGACGGCAGTGCTTTTTGTGGGTGAATACTGGCTCTGATTCCTTCTGCATAATAAGGATGGGTTAACAATTGAGTGGGGATTTCAACAAAATCCGGATCGCCCAAATAGATACTGCGATCTCGATAAGCATGGCGCATGGCTTCACTGACCAAATGTATACGCTTGGCACGATTATCTAAGTCCATTTGAGTTAAATCCCAAGCGGATAAAATGTTTAACATGGTGGCAATTGCTATACCACCTGAGGAAGGCGGTGCGGCAGTGATGAGCGTATGTCCTCGGTAATTGGTGGTGATGGGTTCGCGTTCTTTGACTTGATAGCTCTTGAGGTCATCCAGCGTCCAGATACCACCATTCTTTTGCACGGCTTGTACCATCTTTTTTGCCACCTCACCTTCATAAAACCCAGCTTTACCTTTTTTTGCAACGGCTTTTAAGGTGTTGGCTAAATCTTTTTGAATGATTAAATCGCCGACTTGAGGCACTTGATCATTGGGTAAATAGATTGCTTGGGATGCTGGATAACGGCGTAAGATTTTTTGTTTACGCTCAATGTGTTTAATCAATCTAGGATAAGCTTTGAAGCCATTTTCAGCCGCTTCAATGGCCGGTAGTAGAGTAACCGACAATGGTAAGTTACCATAATGCTTGGCCAAGTGTTCAAAACCAGCAATTTCACCAGGAATGGCAGCAGCCAATGGACCATTCAAGGCCAAATCACGATTGACATCGCCTTTTTCATCCAAATACATGTCAGCATAGGCTTTGGATGGCGCTTCTTCACGACCATCAATCATCACGTTTTTGCCATCTTTGGCGCGGTGTAGTAACCAGAACGCTCCGCCGCCGATGCCTGAACTTTGTTGTTCCACCACAGCCAATGTAGAACTCACTGCGATGGCTGCATCAAAGGCATTACCGCCTTGGGCCAGAATTCGATGACCTGCTTCTGTAGCCAATGGATGGGCACTGGCTATGGCTGCATGCTTAGGTGATTCTGCCCAGGCAGAACCGCAAATCAAAAGTAGTGAGATAAATAATTTCATATGTCTTCAGTCAGTCTTTGGTATTTGAGCATCAGCTCATCTTGGGTTTCTTCATTATCAGGATCTTTGGGTATGCATTCAACGGGGCAAATTTCAGCACACTGAGGTTCATCAAAATGGCCCACACATTCGGTACAAAGCGTTGGGTCAATTTCAAATATTTCTGGCCCCATATAAATCGCTTCATTGGGGCAAACTGGCTCACAAACATCGCAGTTGATACATTCTTCGGTGATAACTAAGGACATGTCAGTTGCCGAATTTGTGTTTGAGGGCTTGTTGTACGATGGGGTGAGCAAATTCAGAAACATCACCATCTAACATCGCTATTTCCTTAATCAATGAGGATGAAATGAAACTGAATTGTTCGGCTGGTGTGAGGAACATGGTTTCGATATTGGGAATCAAATGACGATTCATGCTCGCCAGTTGAAACTCATATTCAAAATCTGAAACCGCTCTCAAGCCTCTTAAAATGACATTGGCATTAATTTCAGTAGCAAAGTCAGCCAACAGAATATCAAAACCAACCACCCTGACATTACTCAGTGGCGCTAAAATTTCAGAGGCCATAGCTATGCGCTCATCCAAAGTAAACAAGGGGCCTTTGCGACGTGAGTCTGCAATGGCAACCACCAATTCATCGAAAATATTGGCGCCGCGTTTAACTAAATCGGCATGGCCATTGGTGATGGGATCAAATGTACCTGGGTAAATGGCAATGGTGGGGGTTCGATCGGCAGAGCTAGTTGGGTTGTTGTGGGTAGTCGTCATATTTTTTGCCAAAGTTCAAAGCGGACTTGACCTGCTTGTTTGCTTTTTATCAAGGTCCAATTTATTTCATCCAAAGGTTTAATGTCCTGGTCTGCGCCGTATTCTCGATACAGCAAGCCATCAGAACCTATTAAGGGGTGAATTATACCACTGATTTGGTTCATTTCATCGCTATCGAATGGCGGATCTAATAAGATTAAATCATAAGTCTCATCATTATTTTGAATAAAGCTCAGTGCTGATTGTTGGCTGATTTTAATTTGTTCAAATTGCATCAGTTGTGAATTCTTGCGCAATTGAATCACTGTTTTAGCGTTGTTTTCAATACAAGTTACTTGCGCTGCATTTCTGGAAGCAGCTTCGAATGCCAAAATACCTGAACCACTGTACAAGTCCAATACTTTTTGGCCGGTTAAATTATGGCCCAACCAATTAAACAAAGTTTCTCTGACACGATCAGCAGTTGGCCTTAGACCAGGTTGGTCTTCAACCATGATTTTTCTGGAGCGGTGTGAGCCACCTGTGATACGAATTTGTCCCATAGATAATGATATGTTTAATGCTTATGACTTGTATTTGGTAGAATATGCGCCATATTTTAACGGATTTCCAAAACAATAGAATCATGATTAAGTTTTTTAACCGAAAAAACAAAAAACAAAAGGATCAAGAAGTTGATGCTCAAGAACCCAGTGGTGAACTATCTGAGCAAACTAATCAACCCAACAAACTCAATCAAGATCCAGTCAAACCTGAATATTCAGAAAGTCATTCATCAAGCCATGATCAGTCTACGATTGCCACAACTAATAATGAAGCAGGTGATCAAGATGCACTTGAACAAGAGCAACCAGAACAGACCATAGTCGTTCCTCCTGAATTGTTAGCTCAAGGTGTTGAACCGCATCAACTGACACAACAGTTGGCCAAAACAAATGAAAATTTTGGTAAAAAAATGAAACACCTGTTTTCGATCAAAAAGAAAATCGATGAAGACTTGTTTGAAGAATTGGAGACCACCTTGTTGATGGCTGATGTAGGCGCAACAGCTACCATGGATGTGTTGGAAAAAGTCAGAAAATCACTGAAAAGAAGCAACCTTTCGGACTCTGATGCTGTATTCGAAGCCTTGAAAGAGCATTTAACTGAATTGGCTTTGGAAGTTGAAAAACCTTTGATCATCGATAGCAATAAACAGCCATTTGTGATTTTGGTGGTGGGTGTTAATGGTGTGGGTAAAACCACCACCATTGCTAAACTGGCACGTAAATATAAAGAAATGGGTAAAAATGTCATGCTGGCAGCCGGCGATACGTTTCGAGCTGCTGCCGTTGAGCAGTTAAAAACTTGGGGTGAGCGTGAGAATATTCCTGTGATGGCACAAAATACAGGCGCCGATTCGGCATCTGTAATTTTTGATGCCATGACTTCGGCCAAAGCCCGTAATATTGATGTCCTGATTGCCGATACTGCCGGTCGTTTACATACCCAAGCCAATTTGATGCAAGAGTTAGAAAAGATTTCACGAGTTATCAGAAAAAATGATGAGACTGCGCCGCATGAGACTCTGATAGTTATCGACGGTGGAACCGGCCAAAATGCCATATCTCAAGTGCGTGAATTTAATAAAGCCAATTCACTCACTGGAGTGGTTATTACTAAACTTGACGGCACACCCAAAGGCGGTGTGCTATTTAATTTGGCCGCTGAATTTGGGATTCCCGTTCGGTTCATTGGCGTAGGTGAAAAATCTTCAGATTTAAAACCCTATCAAGCCAGTGAATTTGTGTCTGCCATCATTAATTAATGCCATGTCAATTTGATTGAAATGAAATTCAGTCAACAAGTTGTACAGTGGCAATTGGTTCATGGGCGAAAAGACTTGCCTTGGCAAGGTTCTGAGGACAAGCCTGTCAGCCCTTATCATGTTTGGCTGTCTGAAATCATGTTGCAACAAACTCAAGTGATTAAAGTCATTGAGTATTTCAATCGATTCATTTTAGCTATGCCAACATTGGATGCATTGGCAGCTGCAGATGAACAACAGGTGATGGCGTTGTGGTCAGGTCTGGGTTATTACAACCGTGCCAGGAATTTACATAAAACCGCTCAAATTTGCCAACAAAATTACCAGAGTCAGTTACCCTGTGATTTACAACAATTGATCGATTTGCCAGGAATAGGCAGGTCAACCGCTGCTGCCATCATGTCGCTGGCATATCATCAAGCAGAACCCATCATGGAGGGTAATGTAAAGCGGGTATTTGCCAGGCATTTTTTGGTGGCTGGTGAACCAAATAAGAGCAGTACGTTAAAAGAATTGTGGCAACTGGCAGATGCCAATCGAGAACATGACAATCCAGCGGCATACGCTCAGGGTTTGATGGATCTTGGTGCAAAAATTTGTACCAAACACCAGCCACAATGTGAGAGCTGTCCAATCATGACCAGCTGTTTGGCCAAAGCCCAAAACCTCATCGCGTTGTATCCTGAAAAAAAACAAAAAGTTAAGCAAGTTGAAGTACAGATGCATGCGGTGTTGTATGTAAAAGACAAGCGATTTGGCTTAACACATCGAAACAGCCCAGGTATATGGCATAAATTATGGTTTCTTCCTGTTTTTGATTCAGCCAATGAACTCAAAGTACAACATCCGCAAACACGGCGGCAATTCAGCTTGACGCATAAGCTCACTCATCGTATATTGCATATTCATGTATATACCCATGTTCACACTGAAAATGACCCGATTGAACATGCAGATTTATCCATGGTCTGTCGCTCTGAATTAAGCGAACGACCTCACCCCAAAGCGCTGATCCATTTATTGAACCAATATGAAAACCATTAACTGCATAAAATACGGCCCAGGCCAAGAACCCATTCCATACACGCCTTATCCAGGTGAAATAGGACAGCGGATCCACCAACAAGTCAGTTTGAAATTCTGGCAAGATTGGTTGGCTCAACAAACCATGATTATCAATGAAAATCACTTTTCACCAATCGATCCAGATCACCGCAAGATCATCGAACAAAAAATGGTTGAATTTTTGTTTGAAGGGAAAGATGTGAAGCCTCAAGGCTATGCGCCAGATGAGGAAGCCTGATGTGGCATTATTTACTCAAACATTGCATTTAAAGTTTGACAGCAACCAATGGCATTATTATAATTCGCGTTCGTTTTGAGACGTCCCGTCTTAACATGGTGTGCCCGGTTAGCTCAGTCGGTAGAGCAGGGGATTGAAAATCCCCGTGTCCGTGGTTCGATTCCGCGACCGGGCACCATTTTATGATTAACCATGCTGGTTGAATTCATTCCATATCCTGCACCAACACAAGCTGTTGTTGAGAAATCAATTTGACCATGTCTGCCTTAATCACAAATGACTTCCCAAGATAAGGTGTCACCAGATTCAAAACCATCATTAAAAATAGGGTCAATTTTCAATGCCCTGATGTGCATATCAGTCCCCGGTGAACCCACTCTAGGTCCGATGAAATATCCTTCGCCTTTGATGACTTTATTTCCCATTATTGTTTGCACCAAGCACCCATCTATTGGGCCACCAATGGTTTGTAATGGATACTCCGGATCAGTAAGAAAGCTGAATGGATTAACGATTTGTTCAACTTCATAAAATTCCCCCCAAAGATTCACCAGCCTCATGGGTTCGTGATTTAAGTCATTGATGCCTAATATTGTTGTGCCCTGAAAATTGAATTGTGAGCCTGAGTTACTGATAGAACCTAAAGTTGAAGTGTTGAAGTCTGATGGCATGTCAAAAGGGATTTGAATTAATTTGGCCATTTCTTCAGAATTGTATGAAAACCAAAAATGATCACCAAAATAATTGGCCGTTGCTTCTTTGACAAAGGTAAAACCACTTGGAGGGTCCAGTGTCTCAATGACTCTGTGGGTGAAGCTCGGAGTGACATCATCGGTTCTGAAACTGGTGGAACGGATAGCACCTGAAGCCAATTGTGAGACCGTCATGGCATACCGATCTCCCCAACTGGTCGCCAATGGTTCTCGGATGGCGCCATCAAAAGGTCCCATCGAAGCATAGCGGCCATAAAACGTATAAGGACTGTTGCCATTACTGGATTTATAAATTTCTGAGTCATTTTCATCTAAATTATGAGTCAAAAGAAAAACACCGTCTTGTGTGGTCCCACATTGGGCATTGTCATAATTATCAGCAACAGTTTCAGGAATATCAAACTTGCTCCAGGATTGGCTTAAACTATTGTATAGCGCCACTCTTAAATTAAAATCTCTAATATAAGGAACCACTAAGCTATCACCAATTGAACAAATATCTCCCATGGCAAATAACACTTCTGTATTTTCTAAAATAGTGCCTGTTTGACCTGAGCCATCATAGGGTGGTGGCATTCTGATCGCCTCAATAATATTAGTGGTACCATTATTGGATAAAGTAATACCAACCATATCTCCGTTCAAGCCTTCAACAACTCCAACCTTGGCTTCCAATGGAGATTTAAGGGTAACATGTTGTGTCCGCCAAGTATCTCCAGCCAAGGCTTGACTCATCATGCCAATGGTCATTAAGATTATCATCTGGATTTGTTGAGTGAGTACATTCATATTAATTCACCTAATTGTTACTTATGTCTTTATGCGCAATTTTTGCTACAACTGCGCCAACTTTTTAATACAACAGGCTGATTTTAGGCATGTGTTTTGTTTTTACAGGTTATCTTGATTAAAATAAACTTTTATCCAATCAATATAATCATGGAAATAGCTAACTCAGCACGATTAAATTATGCTCTGATGGGTCCTGCAGATGCTGACCTTTTATTTCAACTGGATCAAGATGTAGAAGTGATGCGATACATTAACGGTGGAAAAATAACCACCATGGAAGATGTGCATGCGGTGTTTTTACCTAGGCTGGCTAAATATGCCAATCCGGAAAAAGGTTGGGGGTTGTGGAAAGTCACCATTACACAAACAGATGAATTCATTGGCTGGGTCTTAGTGCGACCCATGGAGTTTTTCACTGATTCACCCCAATGGCACAACTGGGAATTGGGCTGGCGGTTTATGCGTAACTCTTGGGGACATGGCTATGGCACTGAAGCAGCCAAAACTATCATGCATGCACTGATTGATTCTCAAGACGTGAAAAAAATGTCTGCCATCGCCATGCCTGATAATGAGGCCTCTATCAAAATCATGATAAAACTGGGAATGAGTTACCTCAAGAC
>JBPOFV010000036.1:0-11370 GCA_051252335.1 Marinicella sp.
CATATACACAAGCATTACAAGCCTTAACACAAAGACAACTAACTTATCCATGTACCTGTACGCGCAAGGACTTGCAACACTCTGCTATTTACCCGGGTACTTGCCGCCATCGACAGACACCGTGTTCTGAAGCCCATTCCATCAGACTCAAAACTGACAACCAGCATTTTGAATTCACCGATCTATTCCAAAGCCTACAAAGGCAAAATATCGCAGATCAATCAGGGGACTTTAACATCAAACGCAAGGATGGCTTATTCTGTTACCAGCTGGCGGTGGTGGTCGATGATGCTGATCAAGGTATTACAGAAGTGGTCAGAGGTATAGATATCATGGAATCCACCTCAAGGCAAATGTATTTAATTCAACAGTTAGGCTTGGCACAACCTCAGTATGCCCACTTTCCAGTGATCACAGATATTCACAACAATAAACTCAGTAAACAGAACCATGCCCAAGCCGTGACTGACGAGGACCCCTATTCAACCACCCTCTTGGCATTAAAGCTATTACAACAACCCCTACCTGTCTTGAAGACTCAATCACAAGCGAAGTTATTGAAACATGCGGTGAAAAACTGGCAAGTTAAGCCTTTAATGGCCCTCACTGAAATCAATCATTCTGGGTGACCGAATCAAGTGTGTGAATAATGCCGGCGGCCCAACCAAGGACCGCCGATAATCAAATTATTGTGCCGCTACGCCAGCTGATTCATTGGCCAACGCTTCACAAAATGCCACATTCACACTTGAAACGCGTTGTAATACGATGGTGCTACTCTCATCAGCATCTTCAAGGATGTATGACATGATGGCATTTGCACAGTCTTCAAACTCGATGGTTAAACTGCCATTTTCGATGTTATTCACCGAGACAAAACTATCGAATAAGCCACCGCTGGTCTTAAAGGTAGCCCCGGTGAATATATTGTCTTGATAAATACCTGAAGCAGTTAACCAACGATTTCCTGCATCACCAATAGTCGAAGGTACAGCAGGATCTGGCGATTCAGTATCGAAGGTAAACCAAGCCAGAATCATCACATTGGCTGCCGGCAACACTTCAATATACAAGCCTTGGCCATTGATCCCAGGTGTAACCCAAGCACCAGAAATACCTTCAGTGATTTGGAAAGTTTCTGATAACACAAAAGCTTTTCTGATATAAACATAGTTTTCTAACTGTGCAATTGTTCCAGGTATATATCCAATCAAAGGTGTATTTGTTACAGTCTGAAGCGAATCAATCAGGTCGAGAATCTCAATACCTGAAACAACTTCACCAAACACCGTATAGCCGCCATTTTCCGAATCGAATTGATTCGAATTATTTGATAAATTAAAAAAGAAGCTTTTAGTTGCACTGTTTGGCTGACCCAGAATTTTTGCCATAGCAATTGTCGATCTTGTATTAGATAAACTAAACTCATTAACTACAGATTCCCCTTCTGGTATAACACTTACTTCATCATTCCTAATGTAAAACTCACCACCTTGCACAAATTTAATTGTATTTCCCCCACCATCTGTTCTGTGAATAATGGATTCATCGTAAAGACCCGAATTGACGTAACTTAAAAAATTCTCCACCGTAAGTGGTGCTACATCTTCTTTCATCAAAATGTCAATATTTCCTAAGTCAGTCTCAAACCTAACCGTTGTGGCATGGCTATTTATTGCCAACAGCCCCAATAATACACAAGTTAATAATCTCATTTCTCAATTCTCCAGTTCTTTATTTTTTATTAGTTATACCATAAGGTACATGGCCAGTGGCCGTGTGTTCGGATGCAGTTTTAACATAGGTCAACTGATCTTCAAAGAAAATATCCGCTTTAAATGACTGCAAAAACTTGGCCTTGTCTTGGCCACCCAGAAACAAAGCTTCATCAATGCGTATACCCCAACCTCTTAATGTCAGTATGACTCTTTTGTGTGATGGGGCCGAACGCGCAGTGACCAAAGCGGTTCTGATCGGTGACTCGCCAGTTGGGAACATATTTTGTAAGTCGTGTAGTTTTTTCAAAAATGCACTGAAAGGTCCTGGGTTCAAAGGCTCCTCTCGACGATCATGTTCATTGCGACGAAAAGCTTCTAAGCCATCTGCTTGGTAAATCTGTTCAGACTCATCAGAAAATAACACGGCATCACCATCGAAAGCCACCCTGACTTGGTCGTCGGTTTGTTCAGCGGCTTTACGAGTCATCAGATGAGCGGCCGCATAACCAGCTTCGATGGCGCCAATCACATCGGCATGATGAGCCGATAAAAACAGTTCCACGCCCAAAGCTGATAAGTAATCATACGGCGAGCCACCATTGCTGAATACCGCCCTTGTGATGTCTAGGCCGTGATGTTCGATTGAATTAAAGATCCGCAATCCAGTGTCGCCGTTATTGCGAGAAACCAATACCACCTCAACCATGGGTGCTTTGCTATCAGGGTGTTTGATATTCAGTAATTTATTCACCAAGGGAAAGGCCACGCCTGGTTCTAATGGCTCATTTTCATGGGCCAATTGGAATTCACGGTATGCTTCTATGCCCTGCTCCAAATAAATTTGGTGGGCGTCGTTTAAATCAAACAAAGTGCGAGATGATATGGCCAGGGTTAACATGAGTCTTTGGGTAATGTACTTTCAGGAAAATTGTTCATTGATGATGCGATCTTCTAGGTTGTGTTTGGCATCATACAGTGCATGGATTCTGATGTGTTTGGCCTCACTGATGAGGACTGTCTTCACATCACGAACTTCGGTGTTATCGGCAGTGGCTGATACCGGACGTTTTTCATGGTTTTTGACTTCAAATGTCACTTGAGCATGCGAAGGAATAATTGCACCACGCCATCTTCTGGGTCGAAAAGGGCTGATCGGTGTCAATACCAAGATATCGCTGCCTAAGGGGATCACCGGACCATGTGCTGATAAATTATAAGCAGTGCTGCCAGCAGGGGTAGCCACCATGACGCCGTCTCCTACCAAGTTATCAATTTTACTCTGACCATTGACCTTTATCTCAATGTGTGCAGATTGTTTGGTTTGCCTTAACAGTGAGACTTCATTAATGGCTAAGGATTCAGTGGTTTCACCATTGACTCCCGTGGCTTGCATCATCAATGGATGCAACACGGTATCTTTTGCTGCTTTGATCCGCGGTACCAGGTCTTCATCGTTAAAGTCATTCATCAAGAACCCAACTGTTCCTCTTCTTAAACCAAAAACGGGAATGTCATGATGTAAATATTGGTGCAAACATTGCAGCATAAAACCATCACCACCCAACACCACCATCACATCAGCAGACAGTGGATCGTATTGGCCATATCGCTTGATCAATTCATGCAATGATTCTTGTGACTTTGAGGTTTCGCTGGCTAAAAATGCAATTTTCATGGTTTTATTCTACCAAAGAACTAAAGGCTTATGGGTTTAGCTAAATAAGGGGCATTGGATCGTGATATAACACGGGCGCTGCCATTGGTGTAACGCCGTAACAGTGCATACTCAACAAAACTGCTGGCTTCCATTTGCACCAAGGAACTGGCCTGTAAGTGGATAGTCTGGGTACTGAGAAATGCATTCAGATTTCTTCTGTCCTCTGGGTTTAACACATACCTGATGGCTGCATGTTGGTAAAAGGCATCCAAATCAAGAAAATCTGCTTGTCCATTTTGAGCCAGTCGCACGGCCATGTCATCTGTGATTTGTGGATGCAATGCCTTGAACAGAGGCGGCGACATGAAATTGACATTCATTTTTGTTGGGCCTTGGTTGTTGGGCAACACCGCAACATATGGGATCAAACGGTTATAGTCTTCTCTGGTGATACCATCTAAATAAAGCAGTTCTTCAATGTGTTGATAATAGCTGCCTCTGGTTTGGTACCCAGGCGATTTTGATAAATAGGCAAAGTCTTCAGCTCCGTTGGGCTCTGGCACTTGATCTGCATCTATCCAGTCGATGATTTTGTCGACCAAGGTCACATCCATTTCAAGAATAGCTAACAAACGGCGTAAATATTCAATATGCGGCGCTGATTTAGCACCGTTATTAATCAGGTTGTTGAGGTTAAAGCGTCCATCCAATTCACTTAAAGTGCCTGACAAAATGGCATCTTCTACCAACATGCCTTGGATTCCCTGTTGCCACCCGTCGAATGAACTGTCATGGGTTTTTTCATCTTGAGCATAGTCTTCACGTAATAGATCGCTGGCCCATAACAACAATCCTTGGTTGTAATGCTTGGCTTGATATGTTTTCTGTAAATTCGATATTCGAGCCAATGACAATTGGCTGTTGTACCAAATACCTACTGCCAAAGTACTGGCAATAGCCAACATCACAACAGCCATTAACAGGGCCATTCCTTGGTTTTTATTGCCATTATTTAGCGTCTTTTTCATCACAAGTCTCTGACATTCTGCCAAGGAATTATTTTCAACACACTTCTTTGATTATGCTTGTTTTGTAGCTGACAATTGATCAGCTCAGGAAGTTGACTGTTCTCTAAGCGACTGTTAGGCCAGGTGGATTGCAGTATGCCACTGCGACTTTGATAGGAACAATTCATCGACGCCAGCTCCAGCATGGGTTGTTCCAGCCACTGGTTGCTGTTCAATGGGCTTAATGCACTTTGTGTGGCACGAATCCATTGTTGATTGCGTATATACCATTTAACCCTGATCATTGGTTGAGGAAGATCTTGGCGTGCCCTGGTTTCACGGCCACTGGTCACCTGGTCTTTTTGGAAGCGCCAAAAATTCATGCTTTGACTGTTGCCAATGAAGTCTATTTTTTCTGTGCTGCCCAGTGTTATTTCGCTACTGATAGCCATCTGCAAGTCATTTTGGAACATGTATTGAGCCAGATTAAACTGGTTCAGCTCAAGGGTCTTGTCATCCAAAGATTGTTTTGACTTGGCCATATTATCTAGACTGAGAAAGGCCATGGCTGAAATAATCGCCAAAATGGCTGTGGCGATTAACACCTCCAATAAGGTCATCCCTTGCTGTTTTGCGCTACCAGATCTGACACCATGTTTCATTGTTTTTTAAATCCAGTTAATCTGGCTTCAGCATAATCCATATTTCTGTTTAAACTGATTAGCAGGTCAATGCGATTGATGTGGATGTTATCAGTGGACTTCAATTCGGCTTGCCAGAAATAATCTTGCCCTGCGTAAAGTTCTTGTCCCTGGTGTGTGCCCTTTTTCAAGTCTGGCTTTTGATACAACATCAACATGACTTGATCAGCCACATGATAAGCACTGGATTTCTGCTGATAGGCTTCGGCAGCTTGTACACCAGTCTGTGCGGATTGGACCAAAGCCATTAAGCCAACACTGATGATGACCAAAGCCAACATAACCTCTAACAAGGTAAAGCCTCGATTGTGCATTTGCAAAGCCATTTGTTGGTTGTTACTGTTGATGCCAAGCTCCTGTCAACTGCCAAGGTGATTCACTGCTGATGGCATAAAATGTGCTGCTTTCTTGTTGCGTTATTTGATGACTGGATGCATCACTGAACCTTAACTCAAAAGCGTTAAATGAACCATCAGTCTGACAAACTATATGCGGTAAATTCTCAGCTTCAGCAGCGATGTTTTGGCTCAATCCATTGATCAATAATTCTGTGGTTATCGCTTCAGGAATTGCTGCATTAATTTGTAACTCCACCGGTTGCCATAGTTGGGACTCAAAGCGCAATACTTGATAACTGTTTGGTAGCCATTCCAACCCATATGCATGATTTTCAAACACCGATTTTTCACATAAGTATTTGACGTCAGTTACAAATTGTTGAGCTCGGTTTAAAATGGTGCGTTCGATGGATTGGCTGTTTATTAAATTGGCACCAACAGCTGTCATGATGCCGATGATCAGTACCACCAACAATATTTCAATCAAGGTAAACCCCCCAGTTGCATAACCTGAGGTTATGAAACAACGGGATTTAACGTTCATCACCAATTGCCAATATCGGCGTTCAAACCTTCACCACCTGGTTGTTGATCAGCACCAAATGAGTACACATCGATCACACCGTGGTTGCCAGGATTGAGATACTGGTAAGGTTTATCCCATTGATCATTGGGAAGCTGTGACAAATAACCACCAGGTTTCCAGTTTTTGGCTTCAGGTGAGCCACTGGGTTTTTGGACCAAGGCTTTCAGGCCTTGTGAGGTACTTGGATAATGAAAATTATCCAGTTTATACAAACTTAAAGCGGTTTCAATGTTTTTAACATCAGACTTGGTCTTGGCCACACGCGCATCATCTGGAGCGCCCATAAACTGTGGCACCACAGTTACGGCTAGGATGCTTAAGATAACCACCACAATTAATATCTCAATTAAGGTAAAACCTGTCATGCGTTGATTTTGTGTTTTTATGTTTTTCATTTTTCGATGGATTGTTTTTGGGTTATGATTATATGCCATTTCTTTTCCTGCTGTCACTCAAGCTGATTTAATACCATGAGAATTTCTAGAATTTATCTCCCCATTGAACAAAATCAGATCCATGAATCCATAATCATTGAGGGTGAAAAGGCTCACTATATACGTAATGTATTGCGCATTAAAACCAACCACCTTTTACATTTTTTTATCCCTGC
Organism: Marinicella sp.; assembly: GCA_051252335.1. Classification (GTDB taxonomy): domain Bacteria; phylum Pseudomonadota; class Gammaproteobacteria; order Xanthomonadales; family Marinicellaceae; genus Marinicella. Next base: position 6,618 of record JBPOFV010000036.1, read on the forward strand.
TGGGGTTGAGTACAGTGCCAGGATTTCCGCCATCAATAAACATGATGTTGTGATCGATGACATCAAGAAATTAACTGATCAACCACCCAAGTGTCAAATCCATACCACCCTCATACAAGGCATCAGTAGCAGTGACCGGATGGATTACAGCATCCAAAAAGCAGCAGAACTGGGTTGTGCAAGATTGATACCCGTGTTAACAGAATTTTGTTCACAGAAAGTACCAGCTCACAAACAGCACAAAAAACAACAACATTGGCAAGCTGTCGCCATCAGCGCCAGTGAACAATCAGGCCGAATAGACGTCATGGAAGTTGACCCTATTCAACAGATAAGTGAAGTGATAGAGGTCACTGATAAAGCCATCTATCTTGAACCGTTGGCTGCCACATACATCAATCAATTGCCGGCTCAATACCAACAGCAACAAAGCGTTATTATAGGTCCGGAAGGCGGATTTTCTCCTGCAGAAATTGAATTATTTTCGGCGCGTGGATATTTGGGTGTCAGGCTTGGTTATCGGGTATTGCGCACAGAAACAGTGGCTCCGGTGATCATGTCCGCCTTACACACTTTGTATGGTGATTTTAAGCCGCTGGCTGAGTGATTGAAATCAAATTGGTTTCTAAATAGTTCATATTGGGTATATCTGCCATTTCATCTTGTATAGAAACCAATGAAGCAATCGCATTGTGATTGATTGATTTTTCTTCATGCAATTGCATATCACCCCTTGAGACCAATTGTAATTTTGGAATACCACGAGACAACACTGCAAAATAAGGCATATCTTCAGGATGATTGATACATTTCAGTACCGCCAAATTATAAGAACTGTTTACTGCTGAATCAGCTTTTGATCCGGTCAAAATAGCAAAATCAATCAATGGAATATCCCAACCTCGCCAAGAAACTGTCCCAAGTACCCAATCAACAGTACCTGCTATTTCTTCGATGGTTCTCATACCCAGCACTTCTGCCACCATGGCATTGGGCAACAGTAATTTTCTGTCTTCTTCTGTCGGTATTAATACTGCTCGGATTTCATTTGACATGTTATTAACCTATTCTGCTAATGTTTCTTTAATATATTGTGCCATGGCTGCGGGTTCTCCGTCAAACATAGACATTTTCAAATTTCTTATTTCTTGGGCTATGGCTGAAACCACACAACTATCTGCTGTTTGTGTGATTACTTTACCACCATTTTCAAAAACGTTGGTGGCGCCTACAATACCATCTTTAGCCATACCGCTGAATACAGCCATGTTTACTTTATGTAGATTTTCTAACATATCAAAACAAAGGTCGTCGATACAAGGAGTCGACATCCGCTTTGGATTAACATCTTTTACACTCAAAGAACCATCTGAATTAATGATGATGTCTTCATCTACCGGTATCAAAACCGCTTGGCCCGCTTTTACTTTATCACCACTTTGTCCCAGCAGGACGGGTATCTTACCGTTCTTATCTAATTGCTTTTCCATCATGGCAACAAATTCGCTGTCCATGTGTTGAACGATGAGAAATAACACTGGCTCATCGCCATTAAACTCACTGAGAAATTTAAGCAGTGATTCTGGTCCACCTATCGATGCGGCTAAAATCCAAACTGAGTTAATGCCTAGGTGTGATAATTCAACGCCATTGACTTGATTCTTGTGTTGAGAATCTTGTTTAGGCAAAATATCATTGGCTTGATCGATTTTATGCAAAACATGCCTTAACCAACGATTTTTATTCCAACCTACCAGCTCATTTGAGATTCTGGCGTCATTAAATATCACTTTTGCTTCATTGGCATCCAGATGACTGATCAGATCATCAATATTCGCATCATTATCAAACAAGTTTAAGATGAATGTTTGAATGTCACCATTGAACTCTTCAATCTCATTCGACTCGTACTGCTGAACTGAATAACCAGATGTTTCCAACTGGTTAATCAGGAATTGTGCTGATGGTTGATGTTCGCCAATATGAATCAGACCAACTACCGGTTTATCATGCATCTTCTAGTTGTAATAAATCTTTGATGTTATCTAACAGTTCAATTTCCTGGTAAGGTTTACCCAAATACCTCTCCACACCAATTTCTTTGGCACGGTCTTTGTGTTTTTGACCTGTTCGCGATGTAATCATGATAATTGGAATGTCTTTAAACTTCTCAGATGCTTTCATATTGGTTGCTAATTCAAAGCCATCCATTCTTGGCATCTCAATATCAAGCAACATCAAATCAGGTTTTTGTTCCTGCAGTTTGTTCAATGCATCCAATCCATCTTTGGCTGTCATCACTTCAAAGTCATTTCTGGCAAGCATTCTTTCACCAGCTCGGCGCATGGTGATCGAATCATCAACAACCATGACTGTAATGACTGAATCTTCTTCAACCTCTTCAACAATTTGCACACCTTCTGCTTCAAGTTTTTCAAGATTTTGAATGTATGCTCTGTGCATTGGGATGATATCTAAAATCAATACAACCGCACCATCACCTAAAATAGTTGCACCGAAAATACCCGGTACAGAGGCGACTTGCGTACCCACAGATTTAACAACGATCTCGCGACCACCAAATGTTTGGTCTACTCGAAGTGCCACACCTTGGTCACCAGACTTGATCATCACCAAGGGTACTTGGTTACCTTCAATCATGGCTTCAGAATCAACACTGAGTAACTTATTCAGTTCCTGAACCTGGTATTGTTCTCCTGCATAATCATAGCCCAAATCATTTTCTAAAATTCTTCGTCTGAACTCATCTATGCTCATTCGAATCAAGCCTTGAACACCCGATGCCGGAATGGCATATCTATGGTCAGCCACTTGTACAATGATTGCCTGAGTTAATGCCAGGGTATAAGGAAGTCGAATAACAAATGTCGTTCCTTTACCTTTGTCTGAAACGATTTCGATACTACCACCTAATCGTTTAATTTCATTATTCACCACATCCATACCAACACCACGGCCAGCAAGTTTCGTGACTTCATCTGCTGCGGATAATCCTGAGTGAATAATTAATTGAGCGATTTCTTCATCACTCATCTTGTCTTTTTTATCTATAATTCCACGGTCTATGGCTTTTTTCTTCAATACTTTGGTATTGATACCAGCACCATCATCTGAAACAGTAATCACCACCTCAGTCGCTTCTCGACTTAACTCGATGACAATTTGTCCTTGTTCTGGTTTTTTGGCTTTTTTACGGTTGTCTTCAATACCATGAACCATGGCATTCCTTATCATATGCTCCAAGGGTGCTTGAATGCCTTCAAGGACTGTTTTGTCCATTTCGCCCTCAGCACCTTTCACCGTCAGTTTTGCTTTTTTACTCAGTTCTTGTCCAGAGGTTCTTAATACTCGTCTTAATCGAGGAACCAATGAATTAAATGTTACCAGTCGGGTTTCCATCAAACCTTCTTGTAACTCAGTGTTTACTCTAGACTGTTGAATCAACAAAGTTTCTGAAGACCTCGCTGACTCTTGAAGGTAACTCTGAATGTTGGTTAAATCCGATACAGACTCTGACAACGATCGAGAAAGTTGTTGTATGGTAGAAAATTGATCAAGCTCAAGTGGGTCGAAATCTTCTTCCAACTCATCTCCTTCTAACTGATAGTTTGAGATAATTTGTGCTTCAGTTTCATGCTCTAATTCACGTAACTGTCTTCTCACCCTTTCAACTGTGTTCTCCAACTCATCAATATTCAGTTTCAACTCAGCAGACTGTTGTTCCATTCGTGATCGGTAAATACTCACCTCACCGGCGAAATTCACTAATTTATCTAACAATTCTGAATTTACTTTAATCTGTCCACCTGACAGTACGTTGGCTTTTTTCTTCTGAACTACGGTTTCTTCAACCTCATCTGTTTCAGCTTGTTCAACCAAAGGAGAATCAACTTGAGCCAAGGGATCAAAAAACTCTTCGTCCAATTTGGATTTTTCTTTAATCTCAGCACCTTCTGATGACAATATGTCTTCAAGTTGTTGAGTTTCGTTTTCGATACTGGTGGTTAAACCATAGTCATCTGAATTCACCATACCATGTAACTTATGCATGATTTGTGACATCATTTCATGTTGGCCTGATGACACTTCAAGTTTCTTCTCAGCTATAGATTCAAACAGTGACTCTAATTGATGAGATAAATCACCAATTTGATTGAGGCCTGCCATTCTGGCACCACCTTTTAAGGTATGTAAATCCCGTTGTAATGCTTGAATGATGGCAGGACTGTCTGGTTTTTCTTCCAATTCAGCCAACAAATGATCCGCTCTATCAAAAATTTCCGTGGCTTCTTCACTGAATATTTCCAACAGCTCTTCATCCAGTTCTAATTCTGTTGCATCAATACTCGCTTGATCAGGTTCTTGTTCAACCTGTTGTTGAAATGGCTCTGGAGCAGCTTCTTGTGCAACTTCTTCTTCGGCCTCTTCTTCAGCGACTTCTTCAGCGACTTCTTCAACCACTGCTTCTTCAGCAACCTCTTCTTCAGCCTCTGCTTCTTCAGCAACCTCTTCTTCAGCCTCTGCTTCTTCAGCAACTTCTTCTTCAGCAACTGCTTCTTCAGCCACTGCTTCTTCAGCAACTTCTTCTTCAGCAACCTCTTCTTCAGCCACTGCTTCTTCAGCAACTGCTTCTTCAGCAACTTCTTCTTCAGCAACTGCTTCTTCAGCAACTTCTTCTTCAGCAACTTCTTCTTCAGCGACTGCTTCTTCAGCGACTGCTTCTTCAGCGACT
>JBPOFV010000037.1:0-11358 GCA_051252335.1 Marinicella sp.
CTCAAGCGCCCTTAGCACACCAACAACAGAACCCGCAACTGGCCCAACAGGGACAGTTGCAACAAGCCATACTAATGAGTGAGCAGTTAGTGGCTAATTACTCGGGTGATGCCCAAGCATGGATCAATCATTCTATTTTGCTGTTCCAAACTGGCCAAAAGTCAGCAGTTATTAATGCTTTAGAGCAAGCCATTAAGATCAATCCTAAACACCTGCCTTATCTGTTACATCGCATCATGGCATTGGAAGCCATGGGCGAAATAAAAAGCGCCATAAAATTTGCCAATGATTTAGCTCATCAGCAGCTAACAGACTTCACTGTGATTGAAAATCTAGCTGCATTCCTGAATAAACACCAACAATTCAACTCTTCTGTCTTACTATATCAACAAGCCGTCAAGCTACAACCTCAAAACACAACCATGATACTTAATTTGGCTATGAGTCATCAGTATCTAGGTGACCTAGCAGCAGCTGCTAAACTGGCAGACCAAGGGTTGCAATTGGAACCCAACCACGCAGATTTACACTTTTTCCGCGCTCACTTGAAAAAGCAAGCAGCCGAAAATAATCACATCAAATCAATACTATCTGTAATTGACCAACCCCAAGCCAGTCCTTTGCTAAAGGCCAAAATATATTTTGCTTTGGCCAAAGAGTATGAAGATTGTCAGCAATTCGCTGAAAGTTTTTCAGCGCGGAGCAAAGGGGCTAAAATTTACAGAAACAGTTTTCAGTATGACCTGGCCTCTGATTTACAATTTATGCAAGCCATTGAAGATAACTATACCACTTCATTCTTACAACAAGCACCAGTTGGGCACGATACCAACGAACCCATATTCATTGTTGGCTTACCTCGTTCAGGCACTACACTTCTGGAGCGTATCATTGGTAACCACACTGATGTCATCAGTGCTGGTGAGTTGACTCAATTCAACCATTGCATGCTACAAGGCATCCAACAATTGAAGCTGAATCCGCAGTTAAGTCGAGCTCAAATGGTTGCTGAATCTGTGAACATGGATTTTAAAGCTCTGGGCCAAAACTACCTCAACAGCACCAGGCCAATCAGTGGGCAAACCGCTCAATTTATAGATAAATTTCCACAAAATGCTCAATATGTTGGTTTAATTCATCGTGCTTTGCCACAAGCAAAAATTTTAATCTTAGAAAGACACCCCATGGATGTTTGTTATGCGGTATACAAACAAATGTTCACCGACATCTATCAATTTTCTTATGACCTGGAAGAATTGGCTCAATACTTCATTCAACATCAGCAATTGATGAACCATTGGCAAGCCTCTTTACCTCTTCACGTTAAAACAGTGCGGTATGAAAATTTAGTCAGTAATTTTGAATCCGAAGCGCGTGATGTCATTCAATTCTGTGGGTTAAAGTGGCAAGATCAATGCCTGAATTTTCATCAAAACAAACAAGCCAGTACCACCGCCAGCGCCAGCCAAGTGCGACAAAAAATCTATTCAAGCTCTGTGGATTTATGGAAAAACTATCAAGAAGAATTGAAACCATTGGAAGATCGACTCTTGGCAGCCAATTCATTCAATCGTTGGCAATAACTAATAAAACAAGCCGCTATCAAAACGGCTTGTTCTTCAATTGAATAATACGCTCATAAACTTATATGCTGTTTACTCAAAACCATCAGCAAAAATCAAATCTATCATTTCAGCACTGATCATTGGGTCACTTAAAGTGTTTTCACGAAATGTGGCCCATTGACCACCCAAGAGTTCATAACTGCGTCGAGAGATAGGTGCTGTTAAAGATTCGCCAATCGCAACATCGGTGGCGCCATCCGTCTCCCATGCCACATAAAATCCATTGCTCGAAACTTCTATGGGCATACTTAATTGAGTTTCTACAAAGGTGCTAGGCGTGTAACTACCCTCGGCAACTAACTCAGACCCCAATAAGGTTCCTGGTGAACCATCCACGCCATCGGCCGCATACACAGCCACAGTATAATCGGCTGATCCAGCTACACTTGGCGTAACAAACATCGTTACTGATTTGATTTTCCAATTGTCAGTAGGTGGTTGCATAAATACACCAACGCCACCAGTTCCTCCAGTCCATGACTGTGAAGAGTCTTGAATAAGGTTATTGCTGTAACTCAATCGATAGGGTGAAACAGAAGTATCGACCACATCCAGTTCTGTAGATAGCATGTTATTGGCTGGGTTGATGTCGCTGCTCGAATCAGTACTGACCTCTACACGATATTCGCCTGCTGTTAAATTCAATTGTGTTGGCCATGAAATATCAACAAATTCTTGAGCCAATAACGATGCCAATTGATGTGTGTCTGAATAAACTGACATGTTATTAGCATCAAACACCTCAATCTCAACATCGATGACTGAGGTGGTATCGGCATTGCCTGAATTATTAATTCTTGAGACCAAAGCAATGTCTTCACCGGCCACATAAAAATTGGCCGCATTCTCAGGATTTTGTGTCCACAAGGGCGCTGGATCAATGACATCAATTAACGGCACCTTAGGATAAATAAAGTCCAAAGCAAAATTATTGCCTGGTGCTGTATTATTAAAAACTTGTAGACCGATGTTACCTGTGGTGTTTTCAATTCCTATGCCTAAGTCAGTTGCACATGAGCCCGGTATGCCAGCTGTATCAGTTACCAAGTACTGAAATGTGATTTTACTGTCGTCTGCTGAAAAAATCACTTGAAAGGTATTGGAACCTATATAACCTGGCGCACTCGCCGTCCAATAAGGAACATCCACATAACTCACAATAAAACTGTTGGTCAAAGTGTCTAAATAATAATAGACCTTGGCTGGGTTCCCAGCTCCAACAAATATTAAATCGGACATATAAGGCGCAACGATATTATCGCCTGCACCACCAGGTGTTGGTAAGGCTGGAAAGCAGCTGGCAATGTTACTGACATCATCAAAACTCAACCAACCATTTGAACCAATTTTAATTTCAGAAAAATCAATCCAGTAATATTGAAAAGTCAAACCCATCGGGATCATAGCCACTGAGTTATCATCACCTAAACCAGTCACTTCTGTACCTATTGTGGCGATGTCTATCCAGTTAAAAACCGGCCCACCTGGTTCATTGCTGTCAATCCAAGTGTAACCATAAGCATCTGGACCACCTGTTGCTCGTGAGAACCCCATATCTGCTTCATTGTCAGTACCTTGACTTGCAAGTGCTGGCACAGAAAACAGCCAGACACTCAATAACGCCGTCATGTATATTTTCTTCATTTTAGTCCCCTAGTTATGTTGTTATTTATTGTTGTCAGTGATTGGCTTTTAATCAGTCACCTTATTATTCTAACATGGACACATTTAATGACGTTATCGGTACCCTGTTAAGCTGCCGAATTGGATTCATAGCAAGTAACTAAATTGATCTGAATTTAAAGCTGTACACGAACATAAATATTCCGGCCACAATCAACATCACTCCCAAGGTTGAAATCAGTTGATTGTTGATGCTGTTCAGTTCTTTTTCCTCTCTGAATTCATAGACCCTCCTACCACCATCTACAGGACCAATGAATGTGATGCCCGCATACTCTGGCAGGGTTAAATAAATCACACTCAAACGCTTACGATTACTTTTAATTCGTTGGCTTGCTTCTTCTTGGGTTTCTTGGATCTCTCTGATTGGGTTGTGGCTGAATTGGAAAATCGTCTCATGCTCTTTAATCACGCCTGAAGATTCATAAATATACTCCACTTCTGGAAATAGGGAAGCCATGATACCCATATAATACAAACCTACACCAAATACCACAGTCAGAGATGCCAGGATAAATCGTCGCTTAATTTGTTGTTGCTGCATCTGTTTAACTGAAGCAAATTCTGCAGCCACTTCTGGGATATGTGACAAGTGATTTTCAATGTAGGATTGGCTCAAACTGTTGATAAGCTGCATTCCTGACAAGTTAAAGGCTTGGGCAATTTTACTGATCACTTCAAACGAAGGAGATCCTTTATCGTTTTCCAGTTTTGATAAATATGATTGTTCTATGCCCGCTTTATTGGCCAGTTCTGGTTGCGTTAAGTTTTCAGAAGTTCTGAGTAATTTTATTTTTTCGCTGAGTTTCATTTTTAATCATTCCGTTTGTAGAAGAACCTATATTCTTATCAGTCATATCAGGAATAAACAGATGAATATAAGTGCATACTTAAGAATATATCAGTATTGATGCTTACAGACTGCCTCAATCAAGCAAAATTCAATGGTTTTCTGCATCTTGTTGTTGCGCTTCCCACAATTCTGCATAGGATTTTTTCGCCGCCAGTAATTCTTCATGCGAGCCAGATTCTATGATTTCACCCTGGTCAATAACCACAATCTTATCAGCATGAACCACAGTAGATAAGCGATGTGCTATGACCAAATTGGTGGTATTGACTGCAATACCTTGAATCGCTTTTAAAATCATTTGTTCTGACTTAGAGTCCAGCGAAGATGTGGCTTCATCAAATACCATGATGGGAGGCTGCTTCAAAATTGTCCTGGCAATGGCCACGCGTTGTTTTTCTCCGCCAGATAGTTTCAAACCGCGTTCACCTACTTGAGTATCTACGCCTTCTGGTAATTGTTGGATGAAATCACTGAGGTGGGCCATGCTGATCGCTTGCTGCACTTCTTGGTCCGTTGCTGATGGCCTACCGTAACGGATATTTTCTAAAATACTGTCATTAAATAACACCGTGTCTTGTGGCACGATGCCAATCGATTTTCTTAAGGAATGCTGGGTCACAGCGTGGATCGCTTGCCCATCGATTTTGATCTCACCGGCAGTTGGGTCATAAAATCGAAACAATAATTTTACCAATGTCGATTTTCCTGAGCCACTGGCTCCTACCACTGCCAAAGTTTGGCCGGCTGACACTTTGAAACTGATGCCCTTAATGATGTCTCGATCAGGCCTGTAATTAAATACCACTTGATCAAAAAAGATCTCGCCGTTGGTGATTACCAGTTCTGTGGCTTGGTCATGGTCGGTGATTTTTGGCTTTATGGCCAATATCTGAAACATTTGTTCAATGTTAATCATTGATGTTTTAATTTCACGGTAGACAAATCCCAACGAACCCAATGGAATAAACAATTGCATCATAAAGGCATTAACCAAGACAAAATCACCCACCGTCATTGACCCATTTTGAACCCCCAAGACAGCCAATAACATCATGGCAGTCATGGAAACACTGATGATCAATGCTTGGCCGCCATTGAGCGCAAATAAAGATAAACGGTTTTTGCGTTTGGCCAATTCTAAATTTTTTAAGTTGTCATCGTATCGATTGGCTTCAAATTGTTCATTGGTATAGTATTTGACTGTTTCATAGTTCAATAAACTGTCAATTGCACGGCTGTTGCTTTTTGAATCGGCGGTGTTAGCCGCACGCAAAAACACCTTGCGCCAATCGGTAATGCGCATTGAAAATATAATATAAGTTATGATTGAGACCACAGTGGTTAGTCCAAATGTCCAACCATATTGGAACAACAAGATACCAACCACCAATAAAATCTCAATCAGTGCAGGTAAAATACTGAAGACCATAAAGCGCAACAAAAAACTGATGCCACTGACTCCACGTTCAATATCACGAGACAAGCCTCCAGTTTTTCGATTGAGGTGATAATCCAAATCCAAGCGATGTAAATGTTTGAAAACTTGATGAGCAATTCGCCGCATTGCTCGTTCTGTAACACGCCCAAATAATGTATCTCGAAGCTCCCCAAACAAGACATTGGCCAAGCGCAAACCACCATAAACAAAAACCAAAGCCACAGGTGCCAATAACCAGTCTCCCATAGAATCTATATCGATTTTATTACCACCTAACTGGTCCACCATTCCTTTAATCATAAATGGCATGGCAGTGGTGGCTAATCTGGCACCAATCAAAAAAGACATTGCCAATAGGATTCGACCTTTAAACTCAGATAAATAGGGTATTAATTTCTTCAGTACACCCCAGTTTTCTACATGGTTTGATTCAGGTGGTGGTTGTGAACGCATATTAATTTAGAATTGAAAGTGATCATTCTAACAGTCTTCTAGTAAGCAAAGTAAGTTACAAATCATGTGCATCCATTTTGGAATCTATCCCGCCAAATAAATTTTTCAGTCACAGGTGATGCCAAACATTTAGATGGATTATTCTTTGGCTAGTTCACAACTATTTTCATTACAGTCTAATTGATCATCCTGCTTATTCACACGCACCAGTTTTGGGCTTCGTGGACTCATCATGCTGCTACATTTTTTCTTCAGGTAATCACTGCTAGAATTTTTCCAGTCTTTCTCACAACCTTTGGCCAATCTGAATGGCATGTTGAATTCTTGTTTGTACACGATTTTAGGCGTTTGATAGGGTTCAGCGATCAAGACCACCCATTGATCATGGCTTAAGACGTCATCATCACTGAAATAGCCGACTGCAAGCTGACTTTGTAAACCAAAGAACTCGCCTTTGCCTAGGATATGGTCTTGGTGACTGTCACTGCTGGTCAAATAAGCCAAAGCTTCTTTTGCGGTCGCTTGGTTCTTTGCAACAGCTTCAACTTGATTGCCAGAGATAGGATAATAACTGGGAAATCTGAACCCTCCTTTGATGACCACTTGATTGGGTGAAATATCAGGATCATGGTTGTTTCTGGCCAATTGTTCTGCTCTTTGCTGAGCAATTTTAACCAATTCATCATTACAAACCAACAGCTGACGCTGTTGCTCAGGCAGTTGTATAATCAATTCGGCCAATTCTTGAGCCTGACTGTTTAATCCACATAAGGGTTGAAGAGGTGTTGAATCTTTGTCTGCAATGCCTTCAACAAAAACTAAAAGTAGTATAAATGTATAAGTAAATTGAATTTTCATCATATATTAATTTTTCTTTTTATTATAACGTAACATCTTCGTACTTCTAACATTTTTCTAACAAGCCAACTATTTCATGGCTGCCTTCTTGAGTTTCAACAGTTCTTTGACTAACACCAACCGATTAAATCCACGATATTCTTCGCCATGATCCTCCCTGATTTCCAGACCTTCAATCAAGTCATAATCTTGCATATGAGCCATGTACTTTCCCTGGCCATCTACCAACATAATAAAGGGTATCGCTCTGATTTTACTGAGATCAAAACCAGTCGCTTCCATGACTTCATAGCCATCTGGTGAAAAGGTGCCCTCAATATGGGCAAGTACAAAATTTTTCGCCACATGACGATTTAACACGGCAGCCTCAATGTGCGCTCTTTTGTTATCAAGTTCTTGCATCGGCCATTTTTCAACTATGCCCTCAACTTGCCACTCATATTCAAAGTATCCACTCTCACCATGCAAGTATTTTTCTAAAACATGACACCAAATACACCATTCTGAACCATAGACGATCAGGACACTCTTATCGGTTTTATTGGCCTGTTTTATAGCCGCTGTTAATATGTCAGCCTGTGATGAGCACTCATCATATATTTTGGCTTGACCCTTGCGGCAATCTTTTGACAATTGTTTGGGGAACTGATCAATCGGCAGCTTTGTGGCAGCTTGAATAGACCCATTGAATAGTAGGCCGACAAACAGGCCGATGATTGAATAAAGTTTCAAGGGTTTCTCCTTTGCAATATGCAGTTTGTTTAGAGCTTGCTCTGTTCGTCCACCACACTGATGGCTTGGTTATTAGGTACCACTGACTGACGAAAATGATTCAAAGCTTTTTCTGGTTGATCTTGTTCCTGATAAATCATGCCCAACAATTGATTCACTTCTTGGCTTGGAGCAAGTTTGAGCACTTCTAATAACAAGCTTTCTGCTTTGTCCCAATTCTTTTTCTCCATTTGGATTTTGGCATTACATAACAAAACAGCTGGTTCTTCGGGATGTTTAACCAACCACTTTTCAGCCACCTTTAAGCGATGATTCAGGTTATAGGGTAAAGCCGACCAGTAAACCACCAACTGCTCATCAAATCCGTGCTTCATACTCTTTTCTATGTGAGTGGTGATGTCCTGATATGCACCTAAGCGCAGCCCATTTTCACAATAATTATGACTGTACTTGGCTTGTTGTTTTTTATTTAAAGCTTGCCAAATTTCCTGTAATTCTTCCTGAGTGGCTGCTTCTATAAATCGTTCCAAAGTAACCTGTTGTTTCAGTTGGTTGCTCTGTTGATGATTGATCAGAGCCAGTTTCTCTGCTTTGGGAATGGTGGCTTGTAATAACTTCCAGTTTTTAGTTTGCTGGGTTGCTTGAGTTAATAAATGTACTGCACGTGGGTTATTTGGGTAAGTCTTAAGAATCAGCTCCAACAAAGGCAAAGCACGTTCTGCTTGCCCAGATTTTAACCATATTTCACAACGGGTTAAATCAACTGTCAGTGGATTATCAATCACTTTTTCAGCTTCATCCAAATGAGTTTCTGCGTTGGCCAAATTATTTTGAGCAACAGCAGCTCGGGCTGCAGCCATATAACTGAGTTCTGGTGTAGGGCTTTTCTGAACCGAAGCCAATAACAGCTTTTCTGCTTGCGCCCATTTGCCCTCGCTGAGAGCCAATAGTCCACGTGCAAACTTTTTACGACTTTGATTGGCAGATAAGTGACTGATGGCTTTCTTCGGCGCTTTAAACACGCTGTACACCAACCAAATGGCTATGAACAACAAAGCCAATAATATACCTGCAGCAATGGCTGTCATTTGAATTTGATAACCCAACAGTTCAATTTGAATCAAACCAGGGTTTCTTAATAATTGAGGCGTCAACCACGCAGCCAATAACAACAACAAGATCAAGATGATTATTTTGATGGTCTTGAACATCAGCGCATTCCTTGTAATTCAGCGATGATACTTTGAATGCCCAACCCTTCGGGAATTGAAGGGGTGATTTGTTTTTCTGCCATTTGTGCCAATTGTGACACCAAATCAGTTTGTAGCGGCAACTGTTGCAATATAAGCTGGCTGCCGCTTTCTAGTTGTAACTGCCAAGCTGATTGGTTTTGCATAACCATCGCCAATTCAGCTTGTAAAAGGTGGTTATTCAATCGCGACTTTAAGATGGCTAACGAAGCAGAATTGCTTATCGACGAGCTTTCTTCTGAGATTTTTTTAACGCTGATAAACCTTTCATACCAATGCGGGTCGCTGACCTCTTTTGTTTCCGTCGGTATTTGCAATGCATTGATTTCACCCCTGATTTGTGTCAATTCAGCCACAAAATCTTCTTTGTTAGGCATTTGGACTGACCTCAACTGTCTGAGCAATTGATTTATTTGGGTTCTGGTCTGTGCTTGAATATTGGCCGATGACAGGTGCGTTGAAAGCACATGGGTCGCTTGTTCAATTTGTTGATTAGCCAACAGCAATTCAGTAACCATCAATGTTTCTAAAGTGGCTTTGTGATTAAACGGCTCTATCTCAGGACTCTTTTGGGCTATTTGCGAGGCTTGGGTGTCTGACTGATTCGACAACTGGTTCGCAAGCTGATTCAACCGTTGGGTTAACTGTTGGATGCTGTTTTGATTCACCGTTAATTGGTCATTCACTGTGTTCAATGCAGTCTCATTTTCACTGTTATCAAAAGCAGTGACAGCAGGACTGGATTCTGATGTTGATGAATTAATAAACTGATTGGTTAACTGATTTATGTTGTTCGCATTGGCATCAATCTGAGATTTGAAAGCACTGAGATCGGTTTTTAAGGCATTCAGTTCTGCTTTCAAGCCTTCATTTTCAACTTGTAATGCCTTCAGTTGTTGATTGTTTGGCAGTGAACTTTCAGTAGAGCCTGTATAGTCTTTATAATACAAGTACCCAGTTCCGACCAATGCCAAGATTGCTACCAACAAGCTAAAGCCTCCACTTGATTTTTGTTTGATCACTTGTTGGTCCGTTTGTTTTTCTGTATTAACAGATTCAGTATCAGCCTCTATAACAATGGCTTCATCACTTGTTAATTGGTCTTTATTGTCATTTTCCATAGGGTGTCATTTTAATGCCATATTCAAATTTGATTTTAACACCACCTGACAAAGTGGTCACTGGTTAATACCAGTTTGATTTGTAAACAAAATTAAAAAATATGGTGCCAGACTTTTGATATAATTTTGATTTTTACTGTTATTTGAGACCCTGATCCCATGCCTATTAAATCTTTGATTACACTCGCCGCCTGTTCATTATTTGTATTATTAACGGCTTGTTCTGATGACCCAACTAATTCCAATGAGCATCATTCAAAAAACACTGCCTCTGATCAAATTGTAAAAGACAAACCAAACAAATTCATGATTTCGGCCATTAAAAAAGTGAGGATGGCTCATGAAACAATGCCATTAGAGCAAGCCAAATGTGTGGTTGACGATATGCTGGCTGATGGTACGATAGGTTTGGGTGAAATTAATCAAATGGATTTATCAGCTGCTGGGTTAGAGAACAACTCAAGTGGATTATTACAGGCTTATAAAGCTGCTATATCGAAATGTAAATGACAAACATGAAAGTTGAAAACAGCAAAGGGGGTTGTTTTTGTGGCAACATCAAATTTGAATTCACACAAGGTGATTATTTGGTGGCCAATTGTCACTGTCACATGTGTCGCAAAACCAGTGGCGCCCCATTTGTTACTTGGGTAGTGGTACCTAAAAATACATTTAGTTACACCCAGGGTCAACCAAAAACCTTACAATCATCGACCCAAGGACGGCGCGAGTTTTGTGCAGATTGTGGGACCCCAATGGTCTTTTATACCATTGATCGACCAGATGATTTTGATGTCACAACAGGCTGTCTGAATAATCCAAATGACTTCATTCCAACTCGTGAAGTACATGCTGAGTCAAAATTAACCTGGCTGGCTCACCACGACTTCAATTTGTGATGTCCTCTTGAACCAAACTCAACCAAGGGTCATTTGGCTCAAGCGGTTGGTTACATGTAATCTTAATCTCACCTTGTTCAAGGGTTTGCAAGGTTACCACTGAACCCAGTAAGCATTGTTCACGTACTTTGGCATGAATGGCGTGACCGTTCAGATTCACATCTAGGGCCAAAACCTGATGGATTTTCATCTGAGGTTTGAGCTGATTACAATTCAGTTTATCACCCACTGTGAAATACCTGCCATGGCGTTGATAACTGTAACCATGACAATCAATCAACATCAAATGTTTCATCACACTGCTCATGGCTTTTTGATCTTGTTTCGGATGTTCGCTGACAGGAACAATCGACAAACCCGTGGATTTAAACATTTGGGTAAAAAACTCAATTGGTTGCGGTTGAGGTTCATCAATTAAGGATATTATTCGCTCAATAGCTGTGGTG
>JBPOFV010000038.1:0-11247 GCA_051252335.1 Marinicella sp.
CATTATGACTGTTAATTATTCAATGTCATGGGTTATCTAGTGATTTATATACCTTGAGCCTCCTCTTATTATTTTTTCACTCAATAAAATCAGCTAATAACCGTCCTTGCCTTTTTATTATATACTGAAAACGGCATAATACCTCAAATTGTTTTTTAACTTTTTCTTAATAATTCATGTTTATCAATTCTGAAAGTGTCCGTATTAATTTATTTGAAGTGGCAGATGCTGCACCTTTAGCAGGTGCTTTATTCAAGCGATCATTCAATGACAACATCCCTGATTTCCCCAAACACTTTGTGCTAGTTGCCAGTGACGATCAAGGTGTTTCTTTGACTTTGGGTTATGTTCATTTTACCAAAGAACAAAATATTTACTTGGGTGGCGGCATGTGTGTCAACACCAGAGCCATGCGCCATTTGCCTAAGTGCCTCAGAAACAAACTCAGCCAACAAGGTGGTGTGGCATATACCATGCTTTCGGAATCAGTTAAGTCACTCACTGACTGTGATGCTGTATTTGGCTATGTGGGTCATAAAGGTGCTTACAAAATTGATTTAGCAGTGGGTTTTGAACAAACACAACATCAGCATTTAATCGTTTATTGGCAACAAGAACTTAACCAAGCTAAACAACAAGAAATCATTAAAACAGCTTTTGATTTTGGACCCTTTTAAGTCACTACTGCAAGAAAAAAACAAAACACAGGTCTTCCATAGAAGGTTTAGTAATTCAAATAGGATCAAAGTAAAGGTATCAGGCTATGAAATATGATTATGACTTATTGGTAATTGGTGCGGGTTCTGGTGGTGTGAGAGCAGCCAGAATTGCGGCTGGCTATGGTAAACAAGTGGCTATCTGTGAGTCAGATAAAGTAGGAGGCACTTGTGTGATCCGGGGCTGTGTACCGAAAAAATTATTCGTCTATGCATCACAATACAACAAGCTGTTTAAAGCAGCCAAGACTTTCGGCTGGGACATCCAAAGCCAGTTTGATTGGCCCACACTGTTGAACAATAAAAATGCTGAGATTGATCGCCTCAATGGCATCTATTTAAATTTACTGGCAAATGCAGGTGTGGAGTTAATCAAAGGCCACGGCTCATTTGTTGATGAACACACAGTTAAAATAGGTGGTCAACATTACACGGCGGAAAACATCTTAATAGCGACAGGTGGGGTCCCAACAATACCTGATATACCTGGTCATCAGCATGTCATTACATCAAATGACGCCTTAGAATTACCAGAATTGCCTAAGACCATCACCATCAATGGGGGTGGTTATATTGCGGTAGAATTTGCTGGAATCTTTAATGCATTGGGTGTCCATGTCAATCTCGTTTATCGTGGCCAACAAATTTTACGTGGCTTTGATGACGAGGTGGCCCAATTTGCTCAACAGTCATTTGTAGAAGCTGGCATCAATGTGCTGACAATGACAGAAATAACAGCCGTTGAGAAAACAACTGATGGATATGTCTGTCGATCAAATCAAGGCGACATTCATTCCGATTTGGTGTTTTTTGCCACAGGTCGAAAAGCCAATACAGCAGCTTTAAACCTTGAACAAATCGGTGTCGAAATTCAACCCAATGGACAAGTTGTTGTCGATCGAGATCAGCAAACCAATAGACCTCATATATTCGCAGTCGGTGATGTCAGTAACTCAGATAATTTAACGCCTGTGGCAATCAGAGAAGGTCATTATTTAGTCAATCGACTGTTCAATCAAGGAGACCAATATCCCGATTATGATTTCATTCCGACCACGGTTTTTTCTCAACCAGAAATTGGCACCTGCGGAATGACCGAAGCTGAAGCAAGAGCTGCGTTTCCAAATATCAAGTGTAGTACCAGTACCTTCAGAGCCATGAAATACGCCATGAGTGAGGTAACAGAAAAAACATTCATGAAAATTGTGGTCAATGAAGACACTGATCAAGTTTTAGGTATTCATGTCGTGGGTGCTGATGGTGGCGAAATGATTCAAGGTTTTGGTGTGGCTCTTAAACAGGGGTTAAGCAAAACACAACTTAACAGCACCATTGGTATCCATCCCACATCAGCAGAAGAGTTTGTCACCCTGTAAATTGAACTAATTATTCAAGTAATAGACTAATGAGTTCGATAATGAAGATATGAGGAAACAATGATGTTATGGATACTAATGAGTGCTGGATTAGTGACAGCCAATTGTGATCAACAATACCAACAACACATGCAAACGGACATGTCATTGAATTATCAACAGTTTGATCAAACCATGGGAGCTGGATTCAGGCCCTTGGTAACTGACTGTAAGGCTGAAGCCATTGACTTGATAAAGAATTACATTGCCTTGAATCTGGCCAAGGAAGATTCCTTGCGTTGGCACATTGCTCAATTATCTGGAGAAGTGGGTCGAATAGATGAAGCAATATTGTATGCTGAATCAACATTCAGAGAACAAGAAACAGGTGAGTTTAAGTGGAATGATTATGTCAAAGGGTACATTGCATATTGGCAAAAAAATCGCGATGTTCTACAAGCTAAAATTAACTTACTAGAAGCTCATAACAGCCACCAAGGAAATCTCATGAATGCCAGATTGTTAAGAAAGTTTTTGGCTGAATTGTCAGAATAGCAAACACTGGCATCAGTTGCAATTGACCGGATCAAAGTTAGATCGAAACAAGAAGTCAACCAATTGATGACTGAAAAACTCAACAGTTCTTTTGGCTGCTAAACAAGACTCAGGTGTTTCATATTGTTCATAATCGAAGCCATGATCCATTGCCGGATAACCCAACACGACCATGTCTTGAGAACTCACACCTAAATCAACAGCGTCTTGTTGTCTTTCAATACATGCTGTTATCGGTGTGGTGTTATCATCCAAGCCAGTTTGGATCTTCAGGGGCGCATAAGTCGTATATAGGCCATCAAAATGGCCAAAAAACCCACAACTGGGGTAATAAGCCACAGCCCCTTTTAAACCGATCTCTTGCATCTGTAACCACCCTGCTGGTGAATTGTTATCAATGCCTTCAAACCAATTGCTTTGATTCACTAACGCGGCATTATCAGAAGCAGCAACAGAACTCAAAACTGCACCACCACCATCTGAAAACCCCAAAGCAAAAATGGCATCAGGATCGATATCATCTCGCGTGAGCAGATACTGAAAAGCGGCATATAAATCCCAAGGTCTACCTAGGTAGGAGCTGACATTTAAGGGACGATCCTCGGCATCAATATTGGCCACCCCATGGTGGTCATAGCCTCTGGGTGTGTGGCTGTCGACAGCGATTACCAGAAATTGGTCAGTGAGCTCGAACTGATGACTTTGACTGAGTTGTTTTCCCCAATATTTAAACTTTCCAGATAAACCCCAACAACTTCGATCATCATCTTCGCATTGATCATCAGACTGGTAGTATAGCCCACCTGAACCGTGCATCATGATGATGGCCGGGTAAGGGCCATCACCTTGAGGTTGCCAAATTAGTGCTTCCAACTCTATATCTTGGTCATCATAGGGACTGGGAAAGTCATCAATCAAAACGGTGTGGCTGGGTTCTGCCCTTTCAGATTCAGGTGGTTTATCTGCCAATACAGGCGTTGCCATCAACACCAATAGGCAAAATAGATTGGCCTGTAAAGTTGATAAAGTATATAAAACCAAGGCCAAACAGACACTTAAATTTCTCATTGTTTACTCCAAAAAAGACAGTATTTAAGAGCAACCATTTGTAAGTGATTGACCTTATATTTTATATATTCGAGAAAATCATTGTTTCGTTTGAAAAAATATAAAAGGACTTATTGCATGGCATTGATTAAACGTTCAATCAGCAATAGTCTATTTTCATTGGGTTTTGAGGTGTCCTCTACCAGCTGTGTAAATACCTCAAGAGTAGCATCTTCGATATGGGTTGAATGGTTGAGACATTGCTCAACGATACTTATTCTTTCAGCCAAGCGAGAACTGTCGAACCATTTAAGTTCGATATCACAAAGCTGTTTTATGGTTTCCTGGTCATTCTGATTGATGGCTAAATTGATGGCTAGCCAGGCATCAACCACATCTGAGGAACCGCCATAAATTTCTTGCATTTGTAACAACCAAAGTTGTTCAACTGTTGATGACTGGTTGTCAGCTTTGAACATAAAATTAGGAAATACAGATTCAGCGAAATCTTGCTCAAGAGTCTGTTGATTTATCCAAGCTTGTTGTACCAAAAATCTTTTGTATTCTCTGGATTCTTTGGCATTATCAACAGGTTTATTGGCAATGATTTGTGTCAGTTGCTGGGCATAATCCTGATAGGGCTCAAGCAGTAAAACCCACAATGCCATGTTATACAAGTCATAAATGATGGGGTGGTCTTCACCGGTGATTTCTTTGTAAAGGACGTATGATTTGGTCACATGCACTAAAGTATCGTCAACTTGGTTGGTATACAGACCAATGCGTGCATACTTCATGTGAGCAGTTGCCAAATATTTCTCTTCACCAGTGTCGGTTAAAATTTTGATGGCCTCCTTAATGTAATGCTCAGACTCTGCCATTCGGTCGGTGAATTGCAACAACGTGGTATAAGGTAGGTAAGCCATGGCCAGGTGGGGGTGGTTTTCATCAATACGTTTGATAATTTCAAAGGCTCGATTAAAAATCTCTTCTGATGAGGACATGTCCCCAGATCGGCCTTTTAAAATGGCAAAATTAACTAATATACTGCTCAACTCGATCTGTTTCTCTTTGATAGGAGTCAGTAACTCTATGGCTTGATTGTATTGTGTTTCAGCCAATTCACTGTTCCCCATGTTGCGATTGGTGACAGCCAATGAATTATAAACACTGGCTTGTAAGGCCGGATCAATGTCGGGATATTGTTGTAACCATGCAGTTGCCAGTTTACCATAATGCTGTGAGATGTCATTTTGTGCTTGGTATTGGTGGACCTTGCTGAGTAAGTAATACGTATTCAGGCGATGTCTGGGGTCAACATCTGGCAACTGATCCAATTTAACTAACATGTCTTCAGCGGTTGATTGCGCCAATTTAAACTTACCAGTGGTTTCATACAAGTGAGCAATGGTTAATGCTGTCGACAAGTATTGATCATCTTCTTCATCAACCATTTTTTGTAGTGACTCAAAGGCTTTTAAGTAGCTTGACAAAGACTCATCGTAAAGACCTTTGCTGTGATACAGGCTGCCCAATTCTTTGTGGAAAAAGTGAGACAGCTCAGTATCTGAAGCCAATAATTCTGCTTGGCTTTTGGCCAGTTCATTGAGGTTATCAACCAAAGCGTCACTGTCAATATTTCGGTTGTTGTTGGTGATTGGATTGGCTTGCTTGATCATGGCTTCAATCAAGGCAAAAGAGCCATCTCTTTGTGAAGTGACTTTTTGGTTCTGATACCCTTGTGTTGTAATCACGGTCACGGCCAACACAGAGACCAATACGCCAAAGATAACCAACAGACTGATGCTTTTGTTTCTGGAATAAAGATTTTTACATCGATACCAAAAGGTGTCAGCCGTGGCTAGAACCGGTTTATGATTCAACCAATTATTTAAGTCATCCGCAAAAGATTTCATGCTTGAATACCGCTGTTTTGGGTCAATGTGCATGGCCGATGTGATGATGTTTTTTAAATCATTGTCTAAGTCTGATGCTTTGAGAAGTTTATTGATGTGTTTGCTGTCCTGATGTGGGTCATAGGTTTTTATATTGGTTTTTGGTAGCGGCTTTTGTTTAACCAATAATTGCAGTAACAAAGCACCTAATGAAAACACATCAGTTAACTGACTTACGCCCTGACCCATCAATTGTTCTGGAGCTGCTGCATCAGGGGTAAAGACCTGGGTCACTGTTTGACTCCCTAATTGTTCAAGCCGGCCAATGCCAAAATCGATGACTTTGACTTGGCCTGATGAGTCGACCAAGATATTGGCTGGTTTGATGTCTCGATGTATGATTTGTTGGTCGTGTGCATAAGAAAACACTTCGCACAAACCCTTAATTTGATTGACAATGGCTTGGTTAGAAAGTTTGTGTTTAGCAGCATAATCTACCAAGTTTTCAGCTTCTTGAATGTATTCCATAACCAAGTAATGAGTGCCGTCAGCAGTGACACCACTGTGGTGAAAAGCCACAATAGAAGGATGGCTTAGTTTTGACAGGATCAATTGTTCTCGGTTAAATAGCTCTATGGTTTTGTCGGTAATGCCATATGGTGACAGTAATTTGATGGCCACTGATTTTTGGTGTTTGGCTTGAGTATAACTGGCTTCATAGACTGTCGACATTCCCCCTTTGGCAATCAACCGCTTTATGACATAACCGTCTATGGTTTGACCAATTAAATGTTGTCCATTTTTCAAATTATCTATCAATGATTGATAGTCATGTTGGTCTAACAGCGGATTACTGGCGGACATGTTGTCCATGATTCGTTGAATTTTATCCAAAAGTTGGGGTGCCAATTGCATTGAAGCAAGTTTCGAGAGGACTTCTGAGCGTTCTAATCCAGCCAGTGATTCACAAATTTCTATGGCTTGACGCCACAGTGAAGTGTCAGCAGATGATTTCGGTTCAGGTGTTTTTTTCATCTTCAATTAAACTTAACAATATTGATTTTGCCATCAGCCATTTTTGATAAACCTGTCCTTTGGTTGATTCAACAATATCGGCAATTTCTTCAAATGAAAAGCCACCAAAAAATTTAAGTTCAACCACCTTAGCCAAATTTTCATCAATCTTTTCTAATCCGGATAAAGCCCTGTCCAAGGCCAAAACATCGATTTGAAACATGTCTTCATCAGCCACCCCTTCGGTGGTCATGACTGTTTGTACACCGCTGTTTTTTTGGCTTTGTTGATGTCTGAATAAATCAACCAAATAAAAACGCATACAACGTGATGTCAAACTGTAGAAGTGTTTGCGGTTTTTCAAGTCAATTTGGCTGATGTTCTTTAGTTTGATGAAACACTCATTAACCAACATGGTGGCAGACATTTCTGAACTGCGTCCCAGTCGACGTAACTGCGCATTGGCAATTTTTTTGACTTCTGGATAAAGTTTATCAAACAACCAATCGACTTTTTTATCCTCTCGCAATGCATCGCTGTTGATGATTTTGGTGATGTTTTTAAGATCAGACATATTTGATTTAAGTGTTATTTCCTTGATATCTTAAATCGATCTGGGTGATTTGAGAATAACTGATTCGACTCGTTTGATTATTTTTTAGACAGCAAAATTCTTTTCAGGCTTTCAACATCACGCCAATCATTGTTACAAACATATCTGGGTATGGCCCAAATTTTACTGAATTTTGTTACATGAGCAGCTTCAGTTGTGAAGGCGGCAGATAGATTCATTCTTGGGCCGAAAACAGGCAAGTATTCATAGCGCAAATAATCGCTGAAATTACCATATGGATAGGCGAAATATTGGGCTTGGTACGTGCCTTCCATCATTTGATGTAAAAATTCTTGCGCTTGTTTGATTTGTTGGTCACAAGATTTTTTGTTGTTGATGCAACGAAAAGAATCGTCATTGATGTTGTCGTTATCTAATACGCCATGGTTGTGGTCCCAGCTGTGGTTTTCAATACTCATTAATCCAGACTGCTGAGCAGTTAACCACCAATCATCTTGCCACCAGCTTTTACCTATCAAACATTTTTCATCTAATATTTTTCTGGCTTCAGGAGATACAATGACAAAATTGCTCATGTGTACTTGAACTTGATGCTGTTTCTGGTATTTATTTAAAATGTTATAAAAACTGGTTTGGTGTCCGTAAGTTGGGTGATCCAAATCATGAAAGTCAAACCAAGTCCCATCATCGCAAGTTAACACCACAGCATTTTGAATTGCTGAATCAGGCATTTTGCCACTACGCCAAGCCATCAAACGGTCTAATGTAATAATTTCAAACCCCAATTCATGTATCAGCTGAAGATCGGCAGCTAATGCCACATGATCATTATTTTGATACTCCATACCATTAATGTTGTTAGCATGATAAGTTAAGATTGGGATTTGTGTCATGATTCTAAATCAGGCAAGCAAAGACAATAAAATCAGAGCATACCAGTTTCAAGTTTTGCTTCTTCAGACATCATTGATTGATCCCATGGTGGATCAAAAACAATTTGACAATCTACGGCATTGATTTCTGGTATCAATTTAATTTTTGCAGCAGCATCGGACACCAAAACATCACCCATGCCACAACCAGGTGCTGTTAATGTCATGGCAATGCTGACATTGTAACCCGTTTCACTGGGCTCAACCTCACATTCGTAAACCAAGCCAAGTTCTACAATACTGACTGGGATTTCAGGATCATAGACAGTTTTTAATTGATCCCACACAGCCACTTCTACATCTTGTTGTGTGGCGTTTTCCGGTAGAGTGGGAGCTGGCAGTGGTTCCTTTCCAAGTGCATCGGCATTGTGTCCTAAAATCATGAACATGCTGCCATCAACAAAAATGGTGAAACTGCCGCCTAAGGCTTGTGTGATGTAGCCCACCACGCCTGCTGGTAATTCGATGGTTTCACCAGTTGGTACGGCAATGGCATCAACATCCCGATCTAGTTTAAATGGTTCACTGGTTAAGCTATACATGATTACTTGCGACCAAATGATGGTCTTTAGAGTCTTAATAGAAAGGGCGAATTTTAGCATGCTAAAGAATCAATTGCGCGCTTCTTTCAGCTTAGAAAAGTTTAAGAATGGTTAAAAAGTGTGGTTGGGCTGAAAACCGCACTCAATTGATGGCGTGGATGAGTCTGGTCTGCATCGCAAGCGTTGCAACCCCAGCCATGAGTAAAGAATCAATTGCGCGCTTCTTTCAGCCTAGAAAAGTTAAAGGATGGTGAAAAAGTGTGGTTGGGCTGAAAACCGCACTCAATTGATGGCGTGGATGAGTCTGGTCTGCATCGCAAGCGTTGCAACCCCACTCATGAGAAAAGAATCAATAGCGCTTCTTTCAGCTTAGAAAAGTTTAAGAATGGTGAAAAAGTGTGGTTGGGCTAAAAACCGCACACAATTGATGACGTGGATGAGTCTGGTCTGCATCGCAAGCGTTGCAACCCAACCATGGAAGGCCGTTTAGGGTAGAGATTTATGCGGATGCTTACTTTTGACACATCCAATGGGGTGACTATCTTGTATAATCACCGATTCGCTTATTAATGCTCTGTCGATATGAATGGGTTGGTATAAGGCCTAAATCGCTTACTTTCATCAGAGTTTCCTTAAAAGGTCTTGAAATGTCAGCATTTGGAATTAAATATATCGCCAGCATGATATTCGCCAAACAGAAGTAAATATATAAAAGGTTAAAAATGGAACAAAACACAATTGAACTAACACAAGCTTTTCAAAGTATCAGAGAGGCCATTGGTGTCCAAATTTTGGGGCAGAAAAAATTGGTAGACAGGCTGTTGATGTCTTTGTTGTCACATGGTCATTTATTGGTTGAAGGCGCTCCTGGACTTGCTAAAACCACCGCCATTAAGGTTCTGTCGGAATGTATTGAAGGTGATTTCCATCGCATACAGTTTACCCCTGATTTGTTGCCTGCAGATCTAACAGGTACGGATGTTTACCATGCACAATCTGCGACTTTTGAATTCCAAAAAGGCCCTTTGTTTCATAACTTAGTTTTGGCTGATGAAGTTAATAGAGCACCAGCAAAAGTTCAGTCTGCTTTGTTAGAAGCCATGGGAGAACAACAAATTACCGTTGGTAAAACCACCTATAACTTACCTCGATTGTTTTTGGTGATGGCCACCCAAAATCCAATTGAACAAGAAGGCACATACCCATTACCTGAGGCTCAATTAGATCGGTTTTTGATGCATGTCACCATTGGATATCCTGAAGCAGAAACCGAGTTGGATATTCTTAAATTGGCACAAAAAAGAGATTTGGCAGAATTTGATCAGCAAAATGAAACCAAAGTGCTTTTAACACAAGAACAAATCTTTACAGCTCAGAAACACATCTTAAACTTATTTGTTGCGGCCAATCTTGAAAAGTATATGGTCGAGTTAATCTTGGCCACACGCGATCCAAGTAAATACGACCCTGATTTAGCCAAGCAAATTGAATTTGGTGGTTCGCCACGCGCCACCATTGCATTGGATCGATGCGCTAGGGCACAGGCGTTTTTATCCGGGCGAGATCACATGTTACCGGAAGATATTCATGCGGTTATACACGATGTGTTGAGACATCGCATCATTTTGTCATTCGAGGCAGAGGCAGAAGGGTTAACCGTTGATCAAGTGATTGATCAGTTGTTGAGGATTGTTCCTTTACCCTAATTGATGTCTACTCAGGTCAAACAAAATTCCAATACACAGGTGACTGCCAAGGCCATGGTGGAAACTCGTCATCACGCGCGCCAATTTAATTTAACCAGCATCAAAAAAGCGACTTCTGCTATATCTGGTTTACATGACTCGCGCTTTCGTGGACGGGGTATGGACTACCAAGAATCAAGGATATATCAAGCAGGTGATGACATTCGCAACATGGATTGGCGAGTAACAGCCAGAACAGGTGATGCACACACCAAATTGTTTCAAGAAGAAAGAGAACGACCGATCTACCTCATAGTAGACACCAACAGCAGTTTGAATTTTGGTACTAAAACCCAGTTTAAGTCAGTATTGGCCAGTAAAGTTGCGGCTTTACTGGGCTGGTCATCAGTACAACAAGGTGATCGCATTGGGGTGCTAACTTATGGTATCAATGGCATTCACATTGTCAAAGCAACAGCAGGAAAACGAGGCATGATGGCAATGATGTCGCATTTAATCAAAGCCTTCGACCAACAGCAAGAAAACCCCAATAATGCCGAGGTTGAACAGCATGATTTAGACCAAGCGTTGAAACAATTGAGAACCATCATACGCCCAGGAAGTTTGGTGATCCTTATCAGTGATTTTTATGCTTTGGGACTGGATGCAAAAAGGCATTTATTGCAGCTGAGAAAACACAATGATGTGTTAGGGATTAAAATCAGTGATCCTTTTGAAAACGAATTACCCTTGCCTGCCTTATATGGTGTACAGACCGATCAACGTCCTCGTGTGTTAGACACCAAGCTGAACCGCACGCAGCAAAAATTACAGGCCAAACAACAACAGCATATCGACTCCTTAAAAGAATGTGTCATCAAAGCCGGGGTGCCATTGATTCCACTACAAACCAATGATCCATGGGTCAACAG
>JBPOFV010000039.1:0-11246 GCA_051252335.1 Marinicella sp.
GACTTGATTGGCACCAAGTTAGGGCATTGGGAAATTAAAGAAGTCATCGGCCAAGGAGGCATGTCCTCAATTTACATGGCTGAACGTATTGATGATCAACTCAAGCAAAAAGTGGCCTTGAAGGTGCTCCCACAAGGATTAGCTAATGATTCCATGGTCAAGCGATTCATTCGTGAACGACAGATACTGTCTGATTTAAACCACCAGAATATAGCCAAACTTTATGATGTTGGAGTGACTGATCACGGGGTGCCATGGTTTGTGATGGAGTGGGTTAAAGGCTTGAATATATTAGATTATGCTCAAACACATGCGTTTAACATTGAACAAAAAATCATGCTGTTTAAACAAGTGTGTGATGCTTTGGCTTATGCCCATGCTCAAGGCATTGTTCATCGTGATATCAAGCCAGCGAACATCTTGGTGACTGAAGATAATGTGGTTAAATTATTGGATTTTGGTATCGCTTCGGATAACGAACAACAATCGTTAACCATGACAGGTGCCATCATGGGCACACCTGGCTACATGTCGCCAGAACAAGCCAAAGGACTGAATGAACAAATTGATCGACGCAGTGATGTTTTTTCAGCAGGTGTCCTGCTCTATAAATTGATCAAAGGCGACATGCCTTTCAAAGCCGATAACATTTCAGAAATATCTTATAAAATCATTCATGATGAACCCACTTTGATTGGTTCCAGTGTCTCACCTGATATACAAGCCATCATATTCAAGTGTTTAAAAAAGCAGGTTGAGAATCGATACGACTCTTTTAAACATTTAAGCAATGATTTAGATGCTTACCTGAATGGCGAAGTTATTTCGGCACAAAAAGTTACATTAGTCGGCAGAATCATCAAAAAAATCAAACGACACCGGATGTTGGCTGCTGTGTTTTTTACCACCTTTACATTGGCCCTATTCGGCCTTGTATATGGAACCTATCAATCCATTTCATCTGCCCAAAAAGTTGAGCTGACAACTAAATACTTAGGTATCACAGCAACCATCAAAAACAACATCAGACGCACACACATGATGCCGTTTCACAATGTGCAAACAGCATACAACAGTTTTGAAGCCGAAATAGATCAACTAACCCACAACATTCAAGCAGAAGGGTTTGATGATACAGGTTTAAGCGACTTTGCCATTGGCACTGCCTATTTTGATATGAGGAATGACTTAAAAGCTTGGCAATATTTCAAACTATCAGAACAAAAAGGGTTTAAAACGGCGGATCTTTATAGCAGTTTAGGTAAACTCAATGCCAATCAATGGCGCCTCAAAAGCCAAGAAGCACAAGCCATTAAAAATGAACAAAAGCGCCAAGATTTTATCGAACAAGCCAAAAAAGAATATTACTATCCAGCTCTGGGATACTTATCAAAAGCACAAGTAGATGAAGCAGAAGCCTATTATTTAAAAGCCTATGTTGCTTATGTTGAAGGCAACTATGAGCAAGTGATAACAAACACCGAAATGGAAATCGAAAAAAACCCTTGGCATTATGAAGCTTTAATTCTGGCTGCCGATGCCTATTCTGAAATGGCCATCAGCAAAGGTTTAGCCGATGGGCAAGATTCCAATGTTGAGTTACTGCAACTCAGCCACAACAAACTGAATCAAGCCATCCAGATTGGTGGATCTGACCCGCAAAATTACAGTAAACGATGTGCATTTCTTGGCCGTGACATCAGGTACCAAAAGTTTTTTAATTACCAAAATATGGATGTGTTGTATGCACAAGGTTTAAGCGCTTGTGCTGATGCCATTGACATCAACCCCAATGCAGTGGAAGCTTATATTGGATTATTTGAAATGCATAAAACTCGAGGCGAATACCAAGAGTATTTAGATAGGGTCAACTTAAATAAGTACAACGATTTTGTCAGTGATGAAAGCCTGTCCTATTACCAACAATCAGTCGATGTGATTCAACAAGGTTTAATCATTCATCCCGATGATTTCAATTTATTGTTGCTACAAATTAAACCACTCTATTTGATCGCATACCATGCCTATTTAAATGGCCAAGATCCCATGACTTATTATGACCAGGCTTTAATCGACATTGAGAAAGCCAGAAATATCAACCTAGAATCAACAAAACCACTGCTTCAACGTGCATCCATTTATTCGGAAATGGCCCACTATTTTATGACCCAAGTTAAAGATCTGAATGAGGCCGAAATCTATGCCATTAAAGCCGTCGACACAGTACTTGAGACCATTAATATTGACCCAGATTTTTCCAATGTTGTGAGGGCCAATGCGTATAGGTACAGTTTAGCGAATGTTAAATATGAACAAGGGGATATTTTACAAGCAACCATCATCTTGCGACAAAGCATCACAGAAAGATTCGAAGTTCTGCCTAGAAGGGCCGCATTCTTTAAAAATTTCAATGACATCATGCGTGCACAAATTGTGCTGCTAGAGCTGATGGTTGAAATCAATGAACCCATAGAATCAGACATTCAATTTGGGGGCAATATGACCAACCTGGTCTGTACCTTTGACGAGCTATTAGAACCTCAACAACAACAATTACAAACCTTAATAGCCACCTATGTAGACAATGGCTGGCTTGACCAAAAGGACTTTCAAAACTGTCAATAAAGGAGGCATCGTCAGATAGCGATAAGCACATCCTTGGTTGTTGTGAGTTCAGTTTTTTAATATGAGTCACCATTCAGTCGTATCAATGGCTTACCATGGTCAAAATTTATATCGCATCAGGTAAAAACCCTTCAGTTCAAAAATTCATTTGTCCCTTTTGGATTACAAAACTGTATGTCTCAATATAGGCAGTTTATATCCAACTGATTGCCAGTGAAATACACATTTACAAAAGGTTCAAGTATGAATAATGATGAAAAGAAATGGCAGTTTAAAGTGAAAGTTCTACTTATTTGGGCTGTTGTTTTCTTGATGATTGGCCCATCCAGTGCTCAGTACAAAATCAATAAACACAGCATCAATAGCGGTGGTGGTATCAGCACTGGCTCTAGTCACCAGGTCACTGGCAGTATCGGTCAAGCAAACACCACCCGTTCAAGTGCTGCAAACGGCTATAAAGTTTCAGGTGGGTTTTGGGCAGCAGGCAGCAACAGCGATTTAATTTTCAAAAGCAGTTTTGAATAATACAAAAGAGGATGAATATGAATATCAGAATAATTAATACATGGGTTTTTCTGCTTGCAATGATATTTCAAGCACAGGCTCAAACACCATTAGACTCAGACTTTACTTATCAAGGCGAATTGGTGTTCAATGACCAACCTGTTGATGGTTTATACGATTTTGAGATCAGTGCATTTGACGCCTCAACAAGTGGTAATCAATATGACACAACTCAAGCCTTTTTTGCTGTAGAAGTTTCAAATGGAATTTTTACCTTAAATTTAAATTTTGGTGATATTGCCTTTATTGGCAATCAAGTATTCTTAGAAATCAGCTTGCGTGAAAGCGGCAGTGGAGATTCATTTGACCTACTCTCTCCTAGGCAAATTATAAACAACACTCCCTATGCCATTCATGCACAATTTGTAGGGAAAGACTCGGTCACCAGTGACGAAATTATGGATGCTTCAATTTTGACACAAGATTTGGTTAACGGCAGTGTTACTTCAGACAAGATAGCCGCTGATGCTGTTGGAAGTACAGCCATAAACAGCAATGAAGTCCAAAGAAGAATTACCGAAGCTTGTCCCTCTGATCACTATATACAGTCTATTAATGAGTCTGGCACAGTAAATTGCCAATTAGATGCTGGAGGAATAACCGAAGTTACCAGTGCAGATATTGTAGATGGAACTATTGCAACCATTGATATAGCTGATAATGCCATCACAAACTCCAAGCTGGCCTCCGATGTCATCAGTGAAGCACAAATGCAGGATAACTCAGTTGGCAGCAATGAAATTATCAATAACTCCATTCAAAGTGATGATTTAAGCATCAATTCAGTGACTTCCGCAGCCATTTCGCCGAATGCCGTTGGCCAAATAGAAATAGACAGCAATGAAGTTCAAAGAAGAATTACCGGGGTTTGTCCAATAGGAAGCTACGTACGTTCAATCAATGAATTTGGTTCGGTTAATTGTCAGTCAGATGCCATCGGCCTATCTGAAGTCACCAGTACCGAAATTGTAAACGGAACAATAATCACTATAGATATAGCTGATAATGCCATCACAAACTCCAAGCTGGCTACCAATGTCATCAATGAAGCACAAATGCAGGATAACTCAGTTGGCAGCAATGAAATAATCAACAACTCCATACAAAGTTTTGATCTTGCAGCCAATTCAGTGACTTCAGCTGCCATCTCACCGAATGCGGTTGGCTCTTCTGAAATCGCAACTGGAGCAGTCAACTTCAGTGAAATTGCAACCAATGCGGTTGGGGCCAGTGAAATAGCTGAAAATGCTGTTGGATCCAGTGAAATAGCCAGTAATGCCGTTGGCTCAAATGAGTTGGCTGCAAACTCTGTTGGGGCCAGTGAAATTATTGCCAATGCCGTAGGCAGCAGTGAAATAGCGGCCAATGCCGTGGGCGTTTCGGAAATCAACTCAGCTGAAGTCCAACAAAGAGTCAATCACACTTGTGCTGAAGGCTATTATTTAAACGGTATCAATCAGGATGGTAGTGTGACTTGTATTCAACTTCCTTTTGGAACAAGCATTTTAACTGACACCAATGGACCTGGTGGGACATATACAAACATAACAATTAGACCATCAAATCAACTACCAATTATCAGCTATCACCAGACTTATAGTTCCTTAGCAAATTATTATAATTTAGCAGTTTATGACTGTGCTGATATAAATTGTAATTCAGGAACTGAAAGGATTATTGACGAAGGTAACCATGTTGGTAGCTACAATAGCATGACAATTATACCACTAACTGGATTACCAGCAATCAGTTATTATGACCAAACAAATGGTGATTTGAAGATTTATTTTTGTCAAAATATAAACTGCAGTACTGGTAACAGTAGGGTTTTAGACAGTAGTGGAGATGTTGGTAGCCATACCAGCATCACCATAAATGATTCCGGTTATCCCATAATCAGCTACTATGATGTTACCAACACCAGCTTAAAAGTACACACTTGTTTCAACAGCACTTGTACAACTGGAAATAATTTTACTTTAGATAATTCTGCTGACGTTGGCCAGTATTCAAACATTACAATAGAAAACACCTCAGGTTTTCCTGTTATCAGTTACTATGATGAGACAAATGGGGATTTGAAAGGTTACATTTGCAACAATACTTTCTGCTCAACTGGGACAAGCAGAACTTTAGATAGTGTCGGAAATGTGGGGAAATATACCAGTATAGCTGATTCAATTCTAATTAATGCCCACCCATTAATTAGTTATTACGATGAAGACAATGGTAATCTAAAGGCATATTATTGCAATAATTCAAGCTGTTCGTCTGGATCAGCTTATAATCTCGACGAGAGTAATGACATGGGATTATTTACTGACATCATAATAAATGGCCAAGGATCTCCATTAATCACTTTTTTTAATCAATCAAATTCAAGTTTGAATTTATATGAATGTGAGAATAAAAGTTGTTCTGAGGGTCATTCCAGAATTTTGGATAACAATGGTTATGTAGGATCATATTCCAGTATTTCATTATCAAGCTCGGGTAAACCTATCATCAGTTATGCACATTCTACACTCTATGAATCAAATTTAAAAATTCACAATTGTGCTGATATTTACTGTAGCCAATAACATTTAATCCAAATAAATTAGAAGTGTTAATCTAAAGTATCCTTGATTTTATGATTGTCGAGGATATTTTAGATTTATCTCATGTGTTTTTAGTTCGTTGTGTTACATAACAAAATTGGTTTCGATTAATTAAGTTGGATTGAACCAAGATTAAATGCAGTAATATATATCCATGAAATTACACTACACCCCCAAATCGCATTTCGCCCGCAAAGATCGAATACTGATGGATGCTTTGGCACTGGATATTGAGCTGATTGATGCCGGGAATGTCGCAGCCAGTTCGCCTGAATTATTTGCCCATAATCCGATGATGAAAGTGCCTACTTTGGTTGATGGCGATCAGCTTATATTTGAATCTGATCATATTGCGGCCTATTTAATCAGAAAGTTTGATCCAGAAGACCGCTTTAACGTATTAACCACTGACAGCAATCAATTGAATATACGAGCAGTACTTAATGGCGTAATGACAGCTGAGGTCGAACTGATCATGGCAAAACGAACAGGAATCGACACCCAAAAGTACACGAGATTTGATAAATTCAGAGCCACAGTGAACCAAGGCTTAGAGTGGCTGGAAAAACATGCTGAACTGATCAGTGACCAACCCACATATAATGGTTTTCATTTGGTCTGCCTTTGGGATCATTTGATCATGTATGAGATGTTTGATTTATCACATAAAAAACTGAAAGTAATGGTTTCAAAATTGTCAGAACTGGATTATGTTAAAGCCAGTTCACCGTTTTAAGTTAAGCCGAATCGTTTCAGTGATTTAACAATTTTTAGGCTCTATTCTCAATCCATTTTTTCACAGCAGCAAATGATTGATTCTCTAATACAGCAAAACTCGGCAGTGCCCTGATTTTTAATTGGGTAAATATGGGTGTATGAATACCACAAAGAAATTTAGTGAGATTTATATCGGTATAGGCATCACCAATTTTTAGCTTGAAGTCAGCACATAGTTGTTCAAAGTTTAGCTCACTCAAGTGTGTACTTTGTCTATTAACTTGAAAACTGGCTGCACCTGTTTGGCATACAGAACAATGACCACAAGACTCAAATGATAAGGATTCACCGAAATATCCAGCCAGTTGTAAACTGATACATTGATCTGATTCAAACAATGCCAACATATTATGTATCCGTTCAATTTCAACCTGTTCCTTGTTGATGAAAAGTTGATGTAGGTTGGTACTGAGTTCTGCCAAATCAAAAGTGCGATCAGTGATGTCAAATCGTTCTACAGCCTGTTTGGCATGCAACTCGATTAAGCCTTGGTTATCAAACCATTCAAGTGCAGAGATGATTCTAGACCGGTCTGTGTCGTATTGTGCCATCATGGTCTCAAGATCAACATAAGTCCATGTTTTCTTCACCACGCAATGTTCAAACAACGCTGCGATAAAAGTGCGGCGCTCCCCGTCAAAGCGATCAACCAATGCTGCCGTACTTTCAATATTTTTAAATGAGTATTCTTCGAAGTATGTGAATTTGGGCTTAATCACGCCTGCCAGTTCTAAATACACCAGTAATGTCTTAAGCGGTAATGAGCGGATATTCAATTCATTGGATAAAGACAATAGCTTGGTTTCCCAATAGGCTTCTTTGGTTTGTTGAATTTGGACCAGTAATTGATGTATCGACTTCATTTCAGGCGTATCACCATAAATGAAATTTTCTTGAACTTGCAAACTGTCGTTGTTAGCAAATATTTCACAAATTGATTGTTGGTCATCGCGCCCTGCTCGGCCAATTTCTTGGGAATAATTTTCAATTGATTTTGGTAAATCAAAATGCAACACCCGTCTGACATTTTTCTTATCGATCCCCATACCAAAAGCGATGGTTGCAACGATGCAATTCAACTCACCCTGCATGAATTTATTCTGGATCTGTTCACGCTCATCGGATTTCATACCGGCATGGTAATGTTGGGCATCAACTTGATGTGCCAGCAAAAAGGCGGCCACCGATTCTGCTGTTTTTTGTAACGTGACGTAAACAATGGTAGGCGCTTGAACGTCTTGCTGGATGCGTTTCAAAACCTGTTCATGTCTAGCAGACGCTAGGGTTGGACTCATTTGTAGCACTAAATTTTTGCGATAAAAACCCGTAACCACCACATCATTTTCATGCAAGTTAAATTTATCTCGCATATCAGCGATGACTTTGGGTGTCGCGGTGGCCGTTAATAACAAACTTTGTGGAATGTTAAATTCTTTTTGGTATTGTGGCAGTTTTAAATAATCAGGTCGAAAGTTATGCCCCCATTCGGATATACAATGTGCTTCATCGATCACCATCATGGCAATATCCATTTGTTTCAATTGTGCGCGAAACCGTTCATTTTTGAACCGTTCCACCGAAATCATCAGAATGTTTAGTTGGTTGTTTCTGGCTTTGGAGAGCACTTGGTTGTATTCAACACGTTCCAATGAATGGTCCAGTCGAGCCGCTTTGATGTCATGTTTAAGCAAAAAGTCCAGCTGATCCTTCATCAAAGACAACAATGGCGAAACCACTAAAGTTAACCCAGAAAACTGTGTGGCGGGTAGTTGATAACACAGTGACTTACCTGATCCTGTTGGGAAAATAGCTGCAGCTGAGCGCTTGGCCATCACTCTTTCAATGACTTGTTTTTGACCTGGCTTGAATGACTCAAAACCAAATAAACTGCTTAATAAATTTTCAATGTCCATATTGATCATTTCCTGTTTGTTAAACCTGTCATTATAAGTGATTGAACCCCAACTGAAAGAGCTAAAGTCACTGGATCATGATAAAATCAGCCTCCCCTTTAAGCATTACATATTCAGGACTACATTTGCCAGAAGCTCTGATCTCACTAATCATCGCAACCGCACTGTTGCTCGGTACCCCTGGACCTGCCACGTTAGGGTTGGCGGCAGTTGGTTCTGCATACGGCTTTCGAACCGGCTTACCATTTTTGGCAGGCATAATAATTGGGCTATGTGTGGTAATTATGGGTTCCATCTTGGGACTGTCTACTTTATTTTCAGCATTCCCAAATTTGAGAACTTCGATTCAGATTTTGGGTGCCCTTTACATCATTTATGTGGCCTTCAAAATCGCCAGTGCCCCGGTCATATCAGCCAACAATGATGACAATCAAATGGCTCCCGGATTCAGCGATGGTTTTATATTTAATTTATTAAATCCCAAAGCATATGCCGCATTTTTCGCTTTGTTCTCACAATTCCTGTTACCCATTTCTCCGCCATTAATGGCTTATGTCATCACATCATTGGTCTGTTTTACTGTGGCTGTCATAGTCGATGTCATTTGGTTGTTTTTAGGTGAATTGATTCGGCCATTATTCACTCGACCATTATCTGCGAAAATTTTGCGAATTGGTTTTGCAATGTTGATGGTCGCAGCAGTAACATGGGCTTTCTTTCAATAGCAGCTACTTAATTCATGATAGAATTCTTGGCACCTAAAAACGATCAATCAGATGAGTCTTAAACACAGTGACAAGATGGAAAAATTCGGCGCATTTCTGGGTTGGATAACCTTTTCTATGGTCATATTCAGTTTTGTTACGGTGATATCTCGCAATGTCTTCAACATCGTTTGGATTCCAGTTCAAGAATTGGCCATCTATTGTCATGCGATAGCCTTGATGTTAGGTATGGTCTATGCATGGCATCATGATAAACACGTCAGAGTAGATGTCTTTTACCAAAATTATTCCACGCAGAAAAAACACCAAGTCAACTTTTGGGGAACTCTTCTCCTGCTGGTACCCATGATGGTTTTTGTTATTTGGTCCAGTTATCAATATGTTTTTGATGCCTGGTTAAGACTTGAAGGCTCGGGAGAAACTGGTGGGCTGCCTTTGATGTTTTTATTCAAATCATTGTTGTTAATGATGCCAATATCCATGTTGGGTTATGTGCTGGTTCATGCAATGAAAAAACCAGCCACTGACCAAAGCACCGGGAGTGATTCTTGATGGAAGCTTGGTGGGCATTGCTGTTATTCATCTCTGTAACCGGCGCGTTAATGGCTGGTTTTCCAGTTGCTTTTACCCTAGGCGGTGTTTCATTGTGGTTTGCTTTGATTGGGTTCTTAACCGGTTGGTTTGATGCCGATTTTATTGCGGCTTTGCCGAATCGACTCAATGGCATCTTAAACAACGCCACTTTAATGGCCGTGCCAGTTTTTGTATTTATGGGTGTGGTGCTAGAAAAAGCCAAATTGGCCGAGTCTTTGTTACAAAACATGGCGGCTCTTTTGGGTGGCAAAAAGGGTGGGCTGGGATTTGCTCTACTGATCGTCGGCATGCTATTGGCCGCCAGTACGGGCATAGTTGGCGCCACCGTTGTTACACTGGGTTTGTTGGCCATGCCAGTTATGCAAAAAAATGGCTATGACCCGGCCCTTTCAGCTGGCACCATTTGTGCCTCTGGGACCTTGGGGCAAATCATCCCGCCATCCATTGTCTTGGTTTTACTGGGCGATGTGCTTTCCAATGCATACCAACAGGCCCAATTAGAATTACAGATTTTTAATCCCAAAACCGTCTCCGTACAAGATTTGTTTATGGGCGCACTGATTCCGGGGCTGATGCTGGTACTTTTATATGCCTTATACATTTTATGGGTTCGGATAAAAAGGCCTGAAGCCATGCCTGAAATAGCAATCGAAAACAAACCAAGTCTTGGTGCAATCTTTAAATCACTGTTACCACCCTTGTTTCTGATTTTAGCTGTCTTAGGTTCCATCATTTCAGGCTTCGCCACCCCAACAGAAGCGGCTTCTGTGGGCTCAATGGGCGCCCTGTTATTGGCCGCAATGAACCAAGCGTTAACTGTTGAGATGATGCGATCAGCACTTAAAGAAACAGTGAAAGTGACCTCAATGGTTTTCATGATTCTCATTGGTGCTGCCCTATTTTCATTGGTGTTCAAAGGTTTTCATGGTGATGAAGCGGTACAACATTTTCTCACCAACTTACCTGGTGGTAAAACCATGGCATTATTGTTGGTGATGCTGGTATTGTTTTTATTGGGCTTTATTCTGGATTTCATAGAAATCACCTTTGTGGTGATTCCAATTGTTGGGCCCATTTTATTGATGATGGGTTTTGACCCCGTGTGGCTCGGGATCATGATTGCGATTAATCTACAAACTTCATTCTTGACGCCACCTTTTGGTTTTGCTTTGTTTTATTTAAGAGGTGTCTGTGACATCAAAACCAGGGATTTATACCGTGGCGTTATGCCATTCATTGTATTGCAATTATTGATGCTGGCATTGTTGTTTTATTTTCCACAGTTGGTTGAACTTATATAACTCAAATAGGTAAAGGTGTTTTCATATAATCATGCTTCCTTATAGTAGATCATAAATGTTTTAAGACCTTGTCATTAATTTGTCATTGTACTGTCACATTTGTCACCGGATTGTCATATAACTGTAACAAATGCCAATGTATAATGG
>JBPOFV010000040.1:0-11217 GCA_051252335.1 Marinicella sp.
TATAACCAACAGCAGGGAAATAGGATGACAGTTTACTGAGATTTCAAAGTAAACTGATATATCTCACACACCCCTCATTCCCCTCTCTAGAGGGGAGGTGGCGTCATATGATTTCGTGTTTATTGTTGACCGAAAACAGTGAGTGGTGTCCACTTTTCAGTTCCCTCAAACTCAAGTTTTGTATTGGCTACATCCAGTAAAGGGCCTAATTCGTAAACCTCGTTATATCCGTAAGCGGCCAAGGAAACTTGAGTTGACAAATTTAATGAGGCCGCAGGCATTTTTGCCGCGAATGATACCGGGCTTCCCAAAAAATTATTATTACAATAAATCAGGATTTTTGTATCTTTATTTGGAATCACTGCTGCCAAGGTTTGGGCTGTAAATTCAGTGAAGGGTAAATTAATCGCATGTTTTATATGCCTTAATTCATAATTATTCTTGCTTCTGGCATCCAGTAAAATATAGTTTTTTGACTCAATGGCTTGAATAAATTGTTGTTCGTTTAATCGTTTGGTATCTCTTTCAACTAATGTAGTAGATACCAGATTCTCAAATATAATTGGGTCAATGAGGTCATTTGGAATTTCTTGAGCAATTACTTGCTCGGTAAATACTGAACTGATGAAAAATAAAGTTATTGATAAAGAGCGTTTCATTTTAGTACTCGAATGTTAAAAGGGAGTTTGTAGGATAAAATATTAAAAAAAGCATTTAGTTAGTGCTTCGCTAGTCTTTTGTTAGATTTGTGTCAGATGCTGAGGAAGCAGCAGGCAAATGAATGTTTAGCCATTCAAAAGTTTTTAAAACCGGTGTTTTGCTGGATAAGAGTTGTCCTGATTAATAAAGCGATGTTTGCAGAGGACTGATTCTTGCTTGATTAAGGTTGTAGTTCTTAGCTCGCCGAATTCACTTGTCTTTTATCTCTCACCTATTACAATGTTTAATTCAAATTATTTATACACCTTGAAGGGGGAAAAATGAAATACATGGTTATTATTGCTTTGTTGCTTGGGTTGGTTGTTACACCTGCTGATGCGGCTAAAAAGGGTTCGGCAGAACTGATGTCGGATAAATTGTTTGCTGGGATGAAATTAAGGAACATTGGACCAGCTTATATGTCAGGGCGTATTGCTGATATAGCAGTAGATCCGAAAAATCCTTCTGTTTGGTATGTTGCGGTAGGTTCTGGTGGGGTTTGGAAAACCATCAACGGCGGCATCACTTGGGATCCTATTTTTGATAAACAAGCTGTTTACTCGATTGGCGATGTCACCATTGACCCTAATAATTCAAACATCATCTGGGTAGGAACTGGGGAAAATAATGGTGGTCGTCATTTGAGTTTTGGTGATGGTATTTACCGTTCATTGGATGGAGGAGCGACT
The DNA here is from genome assembly GCA_051252335.1 of Marinicella sp. Taxonomy (GTDB): domain Bacteria; phylum Pseudomonadota; class Gammaproteobacteria; order Xanthomonadales; family Marinicellaceae; genus Marinicella. Next base: position 1,389 of record JBPOFV010000040.1, read on the forward strand.
TGGGTAAACATGGGTTTGAATGCTTCAGAGCACATTTCAGATATCATCATTCACCCCAAAGATTCGAATACGGTTTGGGCTGCTGTTCAAGGTCCTTTATGGTCTAAGGGAGGACAAAGAGGACTGTATAAAACAACCGATGGTGGCCAAAGTTGGCATAACATACTTGAATTTGATGAATGGACAGGTGTGACATCATTAGTCATTGATTCCCGCAATCCAGATAAATTGTATGCAGCCAGTTGGCAAAGACAAAGAACATTGCCGACTTATGTTGGCACTGGACCAGGATCAGGTATACACACATCTGATGATGGTGGTAAAACCTGGAGAAAACTCAGCGAAGGCTTGCCCAAAACAGACATGGGTAAGATTGGTTTAGCCATTTCAGCGCAAAACCCGGATGTGGTTTATGCAGCCATTGAAGTCAATCAACGCAAAGGTGGCGTTTATCGTTCCACCAATCAAGGTGCCAGCTGGACCAAGATGTCAGATGAGGTAGGCAGTGGAACTGGGCCTCATTACTATCAGGAAATCTACACGGATCCACATCGCGATAATCGAGTTTATATGTTGAGTAATCACAGTAAATACAGCAATGATGGTGGTAAGACTTGGGGCAATTTAAGTAATAAGTATAAGCATGTCGATGACCATGCAATGGCTTTTCACCCAACCGATCCTCACTTTATGCTAGTGGGCAGTGATGGTGGTGTTTACGAATCAAGAGATGACATGAAGAATTGGCGTTATATGTCAAATCTGCCTATCACCCAATTCTATAAAATTGCAGTGGATGATTCTGAACCTTTTTATTATGTCTACGGAGGCACTCAGGACAATTCTTCTCAAGGCGGTCCGTCACGAACCACCAGAGCACATGGCATTAAGAACAATGATTGGTTTTTGATTTTGGATTGGGATGGTCACCAACCTGCCACCGAACCTGGTAATCCAGACATTGTTTATGGCCAAAGGCAAGAAGGCAATTTGGCTCGATACCACCGCAAAACCAACGAATATGTATCGATACAACCTCAAGCCAGCCCTGGTGAGCCCGGTGAGCGATATAATTGGGATGCTCCCATCTTGGTTTCAGCACATGATCCGAAACGCATTTACCATGCTTCGCAGCGTGTTTGGCGTTCGGATGACAGGGGTAACAGTTGGAAAACCATTTCGGGTGATTTGACTAAGAATGAAAATCGCATGCACATGCCAGTCATGGGTCGCACTTGGTCTGTTGATTCAGGCTTTGATTTATTGGCGATGTCTAATTACAACACCATTGCAAACATCGCTGAATCGCCTTTGGATGAAAATATTCTCTATGCCGGTACAGATGATGGATTGATCCAGGTTACTTCTGATGGTGGTGAAAGCTGGCAACGTTATTCACTAGACAAGATCAGTGGTATTCCTAAAACAGCCTATGTAAACGACATCCGTGCTGATTTATTTGATAAAGACACCGTTTATGCCGCCTTAGATAATCACAAGTACGGCGATTATCAACCCTATTTGATTAAGAGTACCAACAGGGGGAAAACTTGGAAATCGATCGCATCGAATTTACCGGATAAGCACTTGGTTTGGCGGATTGTGCAAGATCATGTGAATAAAGACTTGTTGTTTGTTGGCACCGAGTTTGGTTTGTTTTTTACTGTTGATGGTGGTAAGGAATGGATTGAATTAACCGGCGATGTGCCAACCATTTCATTCCGTGATGTCAAAATTCAACGCCGTGAAAATGATTTGGTGGTTGGCAGTTTTGGTCGTGGTATCTACATTTTAGATGACTACACGCCACTTCGAACCATCAACGCAAAGGCACTTGAACAAGAGGCTTTGTTGTTCCCTTCAAGAGATGCCTTGTGGTACATTCCTGACAGCATGCACATAGACTCACATGGCGATTTTGAATACCGTGCCAAAAACCCTGAGTTCGGCGCCACATTCACTTATTATCTGCGTAATGGTGTTAAATCAATGCGTGCGCTTCGTGAAGACAAAGAGAAAAAGAACCTTGAAAAAGGCGAGTATCCGTTGTATCCAGCTTGGGAAACCGTGGAATCTGAAGCTCGAGAAGCTGAACCAGAAGTTTACTTACTCATCAAAGACAGTCAAGACAATATAGTCCGCAAAGTGGCAGCAAAAACAGAGCCTGGACTGCACCGAGTCACTTGGGATTTACGCAGGCCATCAGTGAATGCTTTGGGTACAGCCCCAAGCTTTTTTGGTGATGTTGGTTCATTGGTTGCACCCGGTGAGTACAATGCTTCGCTTTACACTACAGTCGCTGGAAAAACGAGTTTATTGGCATCAGCTGTTAACTTTGCGGTGAAGCCATTGCACCAAGAAAATGAATCAGGAGCCGTTTCACCACAGGTACGAACCGAGTTGATGGCTGATGTTGAGAACCTCAGAAAACATGTTTCTATGGCTAACAGCCAGGTCAAAGAACTCAGTGATCAGTTGAACTCAATGCGAACAGGCATGGATCGTTCTGCAGCTATTTCTGCTGAAATGGAAGATAAATACCAACAATTAAGAATGGCTGTAATTGAAATTGACAATGTGCTAAATGGTAATTCTTTCAGCAGAGGCCTGAATGCCATGGGTGCTGCACCAGCGACCTTATCTGACCGCTTATTTATGATTGAATTTGCCAGAGCCAATACTTGGGGATTAACTCAAACCCAAAAACAACAAATGGTTTATGTAAAAGACGCTTTATCGCTGTTACAACCAAAACTCAACAGCCTCATACAAAACCAGTTCCCAGCTTTTAAAACCAGTTTAATGGAAGCTGGGGCACCATGGATTCCATCAGCAGCGGTACATGGTGGTTCGGATGATTAGGGGTTAATGGCAGGTACATCAATAAGAGAACTGGTGGTGTTTGACCACAAGTTCTCTTGTATTTTCGAAGTAAATTACAAGACTTAATTCTGTTGCCACAATCAAAAAGCGGCGTTTAATCATGAAAAAACATTGTTTCTAATCATCATATTAGGCTTATCAGCTTGTGAGTCAAACAATGAAAACCAATGTTAGAAGTTGAGTCTTTACATATCAAAATTTTTCATGATGTCAGTCTGTATACAAAACGGTTTAGTGACTCTTGCTTTTGTTGCAGATGAAGTGAATACATATTTAAAAACTATTAAAGCAGATAAAAAGGTACGTTATGGTCAAAGTATTAAAAATTGTATTGTGGGTTTTTTCTTTGGGAATGGTCGTAGTTGGTCACACCAAAAATGCCGATAATGACAGGCTTGCAGAGGCAAACAAAATGTTTGCTATGGCAGCAGCATCAAACACAGTTCCTGGGATCAGTGTAGCAGTGGCTGATTACAACGGCGTGGTTTGGGCCGAAGGGTTTGGTTTTGCTGATTTGGAAAACCATATCAAAATGACACATGAAACCAAATTGAGGATTGGCAGTGTTGCTAAGGTTATCACGACGGCTGGTTTGATGCGGCAATTTGAAAATGGTTTGATTGATTTAAATGCAGACATCCGTAAATGGGTTCCTGAATGGCCCGAAATACATGATGAAATAAATTTATTAAACCTCACCCAACATACTTCAGGAATCAGGCATTATAAAGGCATGGAGTTCTTTTCGAATGTGGCGTATAAAGACTCAGTTGATGCCTTAAAGATTTTTAAAGATGATGACTTACTATTTAAACCAGGTGAAAAATATAGTTATTCAACTTATGCATGGACAGTGGTCAGTGCAATCATGGAAAGGGCCAGTGAAGGCCTGACATTTAAACAAATCATTAATCAGGAAGTCATTGATCCCTTGGGTTTAACCCACACCACATTTGATGATAATGCACCTATTATCAGCAATCGGCACAGGCCATATTTTGTTGAAGAGGGGCAATTGCTGAACACACCTGAGGTCAACAGCAGTTATAAATATGCAGGTGGTGGGTTTTTATCTACGCCATCTGATGTGGTTAAATTTGCTATGGCTCACACGGAAGCTGGATACTTAAAAGAATCTACTTTAAAGATGATGTTTGATCAGGGTGAACTGTCAGATGGTACTGAGAACAACATAGGAATTGGTTGGTTTGTTGGATTTGACTCACGTTTGAAAAAGATCAAAGAAGAAGGCGTTAAAAACCCTGATAATGTTCGAATCATGGAAAAACACATCAATTCAGTGATGCACAGCGGCGGCAGTATGGGTGGTGTGACCATGATGATACTGTGTCTTGAACACGAGCATGCAGTTACGGTGGTTAAAAATGTCAGCGGCGATTCAAGTGTTGATGTATTTCATTTGGCATTAAAGACATTGGATTTATTTTATACAGAATAGATGCTGTCTTAAGGTAAATTCACTGTTCAAATCCGTCAGCAAAAATCAGATCACTTAACTGGGATCTGGGGCCGTAATGGGGTGGGGCTTGGCCGATTTCATGCGCACCTAGATCAGGTGCATTGATGGCATGGTGGTCATTGATGTTTGCCAATGCAAGACCGGCATCAACAGCTGGGCAATTAGGGTCTAAAGTTAAGTGTTGAAAAGCAACCGGAACCGGTGGTGGGCTCGGGATGTTAAACATACTGAAGCAGGTGTTGTGGTCTATTTGGACGGCATGTTGTTCATGGCCTGTTAGCTTGTAAAACTCATTGATGTCAGTTAGACGGACATTATCGCCCCACTTAAATGCATAAGGGTAGTTGCCCCAATCAAAACCATCATAGTCTAAGTCTGTTTTCCAGTTGTTACTGCCATCGACCCCGTTTTCCCACACATAACGGTCTTCGATCGATATCCATAAGTTGTTGTTAGATTTGAAATTTCTTAATAATTCAGAACCTGAACTGACTGGTCCATTCCATGCCACCAATGTATTGTGTGCCAACAACACACGATCGGTACGAGATCTGAGTTTCAAAGCATCTTCGCCGGGTGCTGCCACTTGATTGTATAGCACATACCAAGGAGCGCCATCCATAGGTTGGAAGCTGATTCCATTGTTATAAGTGTTGCTGATGCGATTGCCCCAGATGCGAATATTGGCATGACCATAATCGCCTTCGATGCCATCATCAGTGGTGTTGAAAATCTCATTTCCAAAGATGTCAACATTGTGGTGGGGATAAGAGATACCATCAGCGACATCGGAGATTTTATTGTAAGCCACGGTATGACCTGAGGTGTGTTGCAACTCAATGCCTTCTCCTGAAAAGTCAGAGCCTGCATTGATGTCGTTGTTACCAACAATGGTGTTATCGGTGATGTACCAATTTTCACCCCCATCATTGAGGAATATACAATAGTGGCAGTTTTCAAAATGATTGTATGTCAAAACAATGCCTTTAGGCGCAGGTGGTGAGGTCCTTAAACCGTATTGACCATTGAGTTCATTGTAAATAAAATTCAATTCGTGCAGCCAAATGTAATCCGCTTCAATTCTGATTTGGTTAAATATCACAGCACCATCACCAGCAGCTCTCCATACGATGTGATTATCGACTGAACCACCTTGAGTGAAATTGATTTGGCCATTGATACCATAATCGCCTGCATGCAATAAAAAAATATCACCCGCTTGAGCTGCTGCTTGAGCTTCGGCCATACCTTGAAAAGGGTTGCCAACCGAACCATCACCACCTGAAGTCCCTGGAATTACGTGGTAAGTGTTACCAGCAGTGGGGAAAATAGGGATCTTTTGGGTGCGAATTAACTCAGTGCGAACCAATGGATTACCACCAACCACACCGTCACTGTCAGCTAAAGTCAACTGGACCTCGTATTCGGTATCAGGGTTTAAAAACAGGATGCTTCCAGCCAGCATGTCATAAGTTTCAAAATCAACACGAAACAAGGGTTGGGCATCGCGCCAAGTTGAATTGCCATTAACTCGGTACTGAACCAAGCTGGAGCTGTTGTGATTGGAATCACCCGTTATTGGCCATTCAAATCCAATAGAATGAATGGTCGAGTAGGTCTCAAGCGTTCCCGGGGATGTTTGAGCAGTGCTTGCATTTGAGAGAGCCAACAAGTAAATAGCCAAGATAAAAACAGTCATGTGATTAAAAGTCGTCATCATTCAAGTATGCAATAGTTGGTCTTAAAAATGTGTGAAACCCATCTGATATTTTGCCTTGATGGATCATTGGATGACTGTGTCTTTGAGTATACGATCAGTTCGAAAATACGGCCCAGGCCGTCATTTAGAGTTTATCTGAACTGGCTATAACGTTATCTAAATTGTCATTACCTGACCTCAAAATATCTCATCTATGTGCCATTCTGAGCGAAACGAAGTTGAATGGAAGAATTTCATGTAGGTGGGTGGAACCTGTTTGGCCTCTGAAATCGCAGAGATTTGGGGTAGTTGCATGAGCCTTAAGAATAATTTTCGATGATGTTTATTTTTAACTTCCTTTAAAATAGTTATACTGATCGATCAAAACATTTTAATTAATTTATGCAATCTTCTTTTCAATCCAAGTTACCTCATTTGAGAACCAGTATTTTTACTGAAATGTCGTTAATGGCGGCTCAATACCAGGCGATCAATTTGTCACAAGGCTTTCCTGAGTTCGATACACCAGAGTTTCTCAAGAGGGCCATTAATCAAGCCATCAGTGAAGGTAAAAATCAATATTGTCCATCATATGGTTTGCCTGATTTATTAGAACAAATCGGTGAGTTGGTACAGCGTTGTTATATCAAGGATGAGTCACGTCGATTGGATCCAATGAGCAGCATTACTGTGACTTCAGGTGCTACAGAGGCTCTTATGGTGGCAATCCAGGTGTTGGTTCGCCCTGGTGATGAAGTGATCATCTTTGATCCAGCTTATGATGCCTATGAACCTGCCGTTGAATTGTCAGGAGGGCGTTGTCGCCACATTGCCATGAATGCACCGGATTATGCCATTGACTGGGCTTTGGTCGAACAAACCATCAATGAGAAAACCCGAGCGATAGTGATTAACAGTCCGCACAACCCCACCGGCACTTTATTGGGTAAGAAAGATTTGTTAGCCTTACAGGAGTTGGTGCTGGCTCATGACCTGTATGTCATCAGTGATGAAGTTTATGAGCACATGACTTTTGATGGTGAACGCCATGAGAGTGTGTTGGCCTATGCAGAATTATTTAAACGTGCTTTTGTGGTTTCGAGTTTTGGTAAAACATTTCATTGCACCGGTTGGAAGTTAGGTTATTGTGTGGCCCCACAGCAATTGACAGTTGAGTTTAGAAAGATTCATCAATACGTCACCTTCTGTACCTTCACTCCAGCGCAATTTGCAGTGGCTGAAATGTTAAAATCCAAGCCTGAGCATGTGGATGAATTAAGTGAATTTTACCAACAAAAGAGGGATGTTTTGGTTAAAGCTCTGCAAGGATCTAGGTTGAAAGTACTACCGGCCAAAGGGACTTATTTTTTACTGCTGGATTATTCGGCAGTATCGGATCTGAATGATATTGAGTTCAGTCATTGGTTAACCAAAGAGATTGGTGTGGCTGTGGTGCCATTGAGCCCGTTTTATCAAGCAGATGTGCTTGAAAGCTACCATCAAAACAATAAAGTGGTGCGTTTGTGCTTTGCTAAAAATGACGACACCCTGCTAAAAGCGGCCGATATATTATGTCAACTTTAAAGGCCTCTACGCTGAAAATCGCAGCGGTGCAGTATGACATTCAATGGCTGAACAAGTCAGCCAACTTAACCACGCTTGAGGCCTTGTTTGCAGACTTTTTTCGTGACAATCAAGCAGTGGACTTGTTGTTATTACCTGAAACATTCTCTACCGGTTTTTGTCTGGATGATCGAGAGATTCGTGAATCGGCAGATGGCGGTGCGGACTTGGCATGGCTTAAGCAGATGGCGGCTCAATACAACTGTGTTGTGGCTGGTACGGTATTCGTTGCTGAGATCAGTGAAGGTGGCGATAAAAAAGCCAATCGTTTTTATTGGGTGTCACCTGATGGAACAGTTGAGTATTATGATAAACGCCATTTGTTTCGGTTGGGTAATGAAGGCGATTATGTGGTTCAGGGAAAAGAACGAAAGGTCTTTGAAATCAAAGGTATAAGGATCTTGCCACAAGTTTGTTATGACTTGCGTTTTCCGGTTTGGTCTAGAAACAGGCAAGATTATGATTTGCTGGTCAATGTGGCCAACTGGCCTGCAGTCAGGCGGTCTGTTTGGGATACTTTACTCAAAGCCAGAGCCATGGAAAACCAAGCTTATGTGGTGGGTGTGAATCGAGTCGGTGCTGATGGCTTGGGTGTGTCTCATTCGGGTGGAACTTGTGCCATTGATTATGTCGGCGAGTCTTTGGTTTTAGCTGAAGATGACAATCAGCAGATGATATATGTTGAATTGGATATTGCAGCCTTGAATAAGTTTAAGCAAGACTTTCCCGCTTATCTGGATGCCGATGATTTTGAGATTGGTTGATAGATAAATAAAGTGCGTTGATGATTGGTGCCATCTTTATAACAACAGAACTGGCCTGATTTAAAATAAATAACTGGAGTCATATATGTTAGAGCGAATTTTTAAACTAACTGAGCATAAAACCACGGTTAAACAGGAATTCTTAGCTGGAGTCAGTACTTTTTTGGCCATGGCCTATATCATTGTGATTAATCCCAGCATGTTATCGGTTACCGGCATGGATGCGGGAGCTGTATTTGTGGCCACTTGTTTAGCAGCAGCCATTGGCAGTGGTTTAATGGGTTTATTGGCAAATTATCCAATCGCAATGGCACCAGGGATGGGTTTAAATGCTTTCTTCACCTTTGCTGTGGTGGGCACTATGGGCTATTCATGGCAAGTGGCTTTGGGTTGTGTCTTATGGTCTGGTGTGGCTTTCATGTTATTAAGCCTATTGGGGCTAAGGAAATGGTTGATCAATACCATGCCTGCCAGTTTGAAACAGGCCATTGGTATTGGGATTGGATTGTTTTTAGCGATGATTGCATTTCAAAATGCAGGCATCGTGGTTAACAATGAAGCAACTCTGGTGGGCTTAGGTGATTTAACTTCTGTGGAAGTGTTGCTGACCTTTGTGGGATTTTTCTTGATCATGGCGTTGCATCATAAAAACAACCACGCTGCAATCATCATTGGCATTATTATGGTCACAATTATTGCCTGGTTGTTGGGCAAAGTTGAGTTCCAAGGATTGATTGATGTGCCGCCATCTATGGCGCCGACATTTTTGCAATTGGAATGGAAAGCCATATTGGACTTGTCTTTGTGGCCGGTGATTATTGCTTTTTTATTTGTGGATTTATTTGATACATCTGGCACCTTAGTTGCCGTGGCTGGCCAAGCTGATTTATTGGATGAAAAAGGCCATTTACCCAATGCGGATCAAGCCATGATGGCCGATTCATCAGCCACCATAGTGGGTGCAGCATTGGGGACTTCAACCACCACCAGTTACATCGAAAGTGGGGCAGGAGTGATAGCTGGTGGTAAAACTGGTTTGACCGCAGTTACGGTAGCGGTTTTGTTTTTGTTGGCACTGTTTATTTCACCTTTGGCACAAATGATACCTCCCTATGCGACGGCAGCAGCTTTGTTATTCGTGGCTGTGCTGATGATGTCAACTTTTCGTGCAGTTGATTGGCATGATGTGAGCGAATATGCGCCTGTGTTGTTAACGGCATTGATCATGCCTTTTAGTTTTTCGATTTCTGATGGCATCGCGGTGGGATTTATTTCTTATGTTTTGATCAAGTCAATAACTGGTCAAGTCAAAGCCATTCCTTTTTGTGTGTGGTTTGTGGCATTGGCGTTCATCTTGAAATTTATCTTTTTGACATAAAT